>PFIF01000054.1:15779-32700 GCA_002782605.1 Deltaproteobacteria bacterium CG_4_8_14_3_um_filter_43_13
ACTAAAGGTGTGTTTGACCATTAGATCAAAATCGAGTTCAAAGATATAGACAGTATTGGAGAGTTAATAGCCCTCCAGAACTGCAGAATGAACCTCGCCTACGGTGCCAATTTCAGTATTATCAACCATGATTATGGAAGACTTTCCATGGTGTAAGTACGGTATGTCTGTAGTGGATAAAAAATTGAAGTTCATGATATTTAACCCTTCAAAAAGGTTTTCCAAGCTACCTTTAATATCATAGAAATCAATCCCTTCTCCTGGAAAACTCCAGGATTCACCATATCTTAGCCCCGTTGCAAGGGCAGACAGCATCTTCTTTTCTCTGGGAAGTTCCTTCTCTTTGACGGAATAAAACACCGTCCCCAATTCGAATAACTTTAAGTTTAAATTTTTGTTGTAAACATTGGTCTTCATGGTGTTTAGAAGTCCTGGAATCAAGGTAGTTCTCATGATTGACTGATCTTCTCTAAGGGGATTCTTTATGCTGATGAATCTCTTATAGGGATGTTCAGCATTTAAATTTAATAGGACTACTGAAAGGGGAGAGATAAAGCTGTAGTTTACAACCTCATAGTATCCCATTGAGGCAAGAATGTCCTTGGCCTTGTCCTGTAACACCTGGACTGGATTTTTACTGGCAGTCTTAACCCTTACCACAGGTGTAGTGGTGGGGATATTATTATAACCGTCTAATCTAGCTACTTCTTCAATCAAATCAATCTCCCGATGCAAATCCATCCTGAAAGATGGGATTTTAACAATCACTTTATCCTTGTCTAAGTCTTTGACATCAAGTTCAATACTTTTAAGGTACCTCTTTACTTTCCCTTTTTTTAGAGATGTCCCCAGTATCTTATTGGCTTTATTTATACTCAAGGGAATCTCTTCAGGGAAAATAGGGGATGGATATTGGTCTACTACCCCCTTGGCCGCCTTTCCACCGCAGAAGTCCAAGACCAATTGGGTAGCTCTATTCAAAGCTCTAATTACCCCTCCATAATCTACTCCCCTTTCAAATCTATAGGAAGCCTCTGTCTGCAAACCTAGCTTTTTAGAGGTTTTTCTAATATTAGTCGGATTAAAATATGCACTTTCAATGAGGACATTAGAGGTATCTTCCGAAACCTCCGAGTTCAAACCACCCATTATGCCACCGATAGCCACTGGCTTTTCTCCGTCACAAATCATCAGAGTGTCACTAAACAGGGGTCTCTCCATGCCATCCAGTGAAGTGAAAACATCACCATCATCTGCCCGTTGAACTACTATTCTTCTTTCACTTAACAGATCAAAATCGAAGGCATGAAGGGGTTGACCAAACTCCATAAGAACATAGTTGGTAACATCTACCACATTACTGATAGGACGTATTCCAGCGGATTCTAATCTTCTTCTCATCCAAAAAGGGGATAAACCAATAGTAACATCAGTAATCAAACTGGCAGAATACCTGGGGCACAATTCAGGGTCATGTATCTCCACTGAGGTTAGCTTATCAATCTTCTCATTCCCCTCCCTGAATTCTATTTTTGGTATTTTTAAAATTTTACCTGTAATTGAGGCTATCTCTCTGGCTATGCCTATGATACTCAGGCAATCTGGACGGTTTGGAGTAATATTGATTTCGAAGATATAGTCCTCCAAGTTGAGGGCAGAGGCAATACCCTTCCCCAATTCAAGACCATCATCCTGTAAGATCAATATTCCCTTGGAGTCCCTCCCAATTTTTAATTCTTCTTCGGAACACATCATACCCTGGGACAGCTCTCCCCTGATCCTGGTATTTTTAATCTTCACCCCATTGGGCAGTAGAGCTCCCTCCAAAGCCAAAGCAACATAGCCTCCAGAGATCATATTTGCAGCACCGCACACAACAGAATATAAATGTCCACCAGTGCTCACCTGGCACAAAGAGAGTTTATCGGCATTTGGATGGGGTTTCAAAGAAACTATCTTGCCTACGACTACATTGTTTAAGTTGGCATCTACCTTGGATATACTCTCCACTTCAAAGCCAGCCATAGTAAGGTTTTCCCCTAACTCGTCAGGAGCAAGATCAATATCTACATATTCTCTCAGCCAATTAAAACTTACTTTCATTCAATGCTCCAACTATACAAAGCGTCATTAGTAGATTAGTCACTGGTCATTAGTTCTGTCAAGATTTGGTTTCAGGTTTTACGAATAATTAATGACAAATGACCAAGACCATTGTATTTAAAACTGCCCTAAAAATCTCATGTCATTTTCAAAAAACATTCTGATATCATTGATCCCATACTTTAACATGGCAACCCTCTCTATCCCCAAGCCGAAGGCAAACCCTGTTATTTCGTTCGGGTTATACCCTACAATTTTGAAGACCTCAGGGTCAACCATGCCAGACCCCAGAATCTCCAGCCATCCAGAAAACGAACAGACCCTGCATCCTTTCCCCCGGCATATAACACACTGCATATCCACTTCCGCACTGGGTTCCGTAAAAGGGAAAAAACTCGGTCGAAACCTCAACCTGGTTTTATCACCAAACATCTGATGAACAAATATGGTTAAAATACCCTTTAAGTCACCGAATGTGATATTGTTCCCCACCATTAGTCCTTCAACCTGATGGAACATAGGGGTATGAGAGACATCAGAATCACATCTAAATGCCTTTCCTGGTGCAATAATCTGAATAGGTGGACTTTGTTTTTCCATCACTCGAATCTGGACAGGTGACGTATGGGTTCTGAGAAGAACCTCATCAGATATGTAGAATGTGTCATGCATATCCCTTGCAGGATGATCCTTTGGTATATTAAGTGCCTCGAAATTATAATAGTCTAACTCGACTTCAGGTCCTTCAGAGATTTGAAAACCCAACCCCAAAAAGATACCTATAATTTCATTGCAGACCTCAGTAATAGGATGCTTTCTACCTATGGGCACCCTTCTGCCCGGCAGGGTTATATCCAGGCTTTCATGGAGCAGATCTTCCTTCCTTTTCCTTTCTCGAATGCCCGCTAAAGACTCTTTTATCTTTTCTTCCAGAGAGACCTTTACCTCATTGGCAAGACGCCCTATAACAGGTCTTTGTTCTTGCGATATATTAACCAATCCTCTCAAGAGGGCTGTAATTTTACCCTTTTTCCCTAAAAACTCTGTCTTTATTTCGGCTACTTGCCTTTCTTCTACTGCACTCTTCAACTTTTCTAAAGCCTCGGCAAATAGTCTCTCTAACTCTTCTTTGCTCCGAAAATCCCCCCTCATCCCATCCCTCTCCCCTGAGGGGAGAGGGGAAGGGTGAGGGGTTTTCATCCTCTTTTGTGAGCCAAAGGCTCGTGTGGGTTTCACCTGAAAATGCCCCTTTGACAGGCGAGCCCCGTATCAAATACGGGGCGTCCTACCGATTATAAAATCATAACACAACCCCCTTTGTTATTTCAGAATTCTCAAAAGCTTCAAGGGGGATTCAAATATATACGGACACCTTTTAAATGATGGAAATCTTAAAGGTCGGTTTTAGGGGTTCCCTTTGGTAAGGTGGACGATTTTTGAAAACCCTATAGGATCAGATACCGCTAATTCGGCAAGGATTTTCCTATCGATACTGACCTTCGCATTTTTTAATCCTTGAATTAGTCTACTATATGTAGTATCATTTAACCTTGCAGCAGCATTAATCCTGGTAACCCACAGTCCTCTGAATTCTCTCTTTCTGGCTCTTCTATCTCTATAGGCATAATTCAGAGCCCTATCAACGGCTTCAGATGCCGTTCTAAACAGTTTACTCCTTGCGCCACGATACCCTTTCGCTAATTTTAATATCTTCTTTCTCCTATTCTTTCTTTTATATCCTCTTTTTACCCTTGGCATTTTAATCCTCTTTTTTTTCGGTAATTAGCCTATGCATATGGTATAAGCTTTTTAATAACCTTTGCGTCAACCTTATCCAAATATCCTGCTTGTCGCAGGCTCCTTTTCAGTTTAGTAGACTTTTTCGTTAATATATGGTTGCCAAAGGCTTTAGCTCTTTTTATTTTACCATTTTTTGTTAACTTGAACCTTTTTGCAGCCCCTTTTTTGGTTTTTAATTTAGGCATAAATACAACTCCCTTAAGAACTTTGATGGCTTCATAAAAAGTCCATCTGTCCGCATCAGGCGGATTGCGTGGCCATACCAATTATGACTTATTACGAGTTCGTGAATTTTTTAATCTCTACTGTTTTGGGGCAATAACTATAGCCATATTTCTACCCTCAAGTTTTGGCTGTTGTTCAACTATCCCCATATCTTTAACCTCTTCTGCAATTCTATTAAGAATATTTACACCCATTTCTCTGTATGCAATCTCTCTGCCCTTAAAGACTATACATACCTTAGCCTTATTGCCACTTCCCAAAAATCTTTTTATATGACCAACTTTATATTCGATGTCGTGTTCTTCTGTGTTTGGTCTTATCTTTACTTCTTTTACTTGAAAAGTAGTTTGACTTTTCTTGGCTTCATGGATCTTCTTGCTCTGTTTATATTTAAACTTTCCATAATCCATTATCCTGCAAACAGGTGGATTTGAATTCGGATCTACTTCAACCAGGTCCAGGCCTTCTTCGCCGGCAATCTTTAAAGCTTCCTTCAAAGGCATTATGCCCAGTTGTTCCCCTTTTGAATTGATAACCCTGACTTCAGGTGCCCTAATTTTTTCATTAATTAATGCTTTTTTAATCTCGTTATTCACCCCCTATTCTGACATTCCTCTTGTACCAATGAAATAAATTCATTTATTTTCATAGGCTTCAATTTTTCACCACTACGCACTCGAGCAGAAATAACCCCATCGTTTACTTCCTTGTCACCAATGATTAACATATAAGGTATTTTTTGTAACTGAGCTTCACGTATTTTAAGCCCCAGTTTTTCGTTTCGAAAGTCCTTTTCAATTCTAAGCAGACCGGAGGTCAACTGATTATAAACCTCTTCGGCAAAGCCCATGTTTCTATCGGTGACCGTTAATACAATCGCCTGTACTGGGGCCAACCATGTTGGGAATGCTCCTCCATAATGTTCAATCAATATCCCTATAAACCTTTCCATAGCACCTAAAATAACACGATGCAGCATAACAGGTCTTTCCCTAGTGCCATTACTATTGATAAAAGTCAAATCAAACCTTTCCGGTAAGACAAAATCACATTGAATAGTAGCACATTGCCATTTTCTGTCAAGGGCATCTTTTAACTTAACATCAATCTTTGGGCCATAAAAAGCCCCCTCACCTTCCTTGACAATATAAGGTATTCTGTTTTTGTCCATGACCTGCCCTAGGATCAACGTTGCTTTCTCCCAATCCAAATCGTTGCCAATGGATTTCTCAGGACGGGTACTGAGTTCCATTTCATATTCAAATTTGAATATTTTCATTACATCTTCTACAAAATCAATAACGCCTTTTATCTCTTGTTCCAATTGGTCAGGCGTGCATAATATGTGGGCATCATCCTGGGTAAATTCTCTAACTCTGAAGAGACCATGAAGAACACCCGATTTTTCGTGGCGATGCACGGTACCTAATTCGAAATACCTTTGAGGCAAGTCCCTATAACTTCTGATTTTAGATTTGTAGATGAGCATGTGAGCCAGACAGTTCATGGGCTTTATACCATATTTCTGCCCCTCTATTTCCGTAAAGTACATATTTTCGCGATAGTTTTCAAAATGTCCGGATTTTTCCCAAAGGTCTAATTTCAATAGATGAGGCCCTCTCACTAACTGGTAACCCCGTTTAAGGTGTTCCCTCTTTTCAAAATCTTCGAGGATTGATCTGAGCATTGCCCCTTTAGGATGATAGATAACAAGTCCAGCCCCGGCATCTTCATGTATGCTGAATAGGTCTAAGCTTTTGCCTAACTTCCTATGATCTCTTCTCTTCGCATCCTCCAGCCTTTGTAAGTAATCTTCCAGAGTTTTCGTGTCTGAAAAGGCTGTTCCGTAAATACGCTGTAGCATCTTATTCTTTTCGTCCCCACGCCAATATGCTCCAGCAAGGTTAGTCAACTTAAATGCCCTTATCTTACCAGTGGAAGGTAGGTGGGGGCCCCTACATAAATCTATAAAGTCATCCTGAATATAAACAGAAACGAACTCGTCTGAGATTTCTTCAAGGAGTTCCACCTTATAGGTTTCCCCTTGGTTCTTAAACATTTCTATAGCTTCCTCTTTGGGGATTTCCTTTCTTGTGATAGGCAAATCCTGGCCTATAATCTCCTGCATCTTAGACTCAATCTTGGCAAGGTCATGGGGGGAAAAGTTCTCTCCATAGTCAAAGTCATAATAAAATCCATTGTCAATGGTAGGACCAATGGTAATCTTTACCCCTTTGTAAAGTTTTTTAACTGCCTGAGCCATTACATGGGATGCACTATGCCTTATGATATCCAGTCCCATTTCAGAATCAGGGGTTATAAACTCTAGATTTGCATCTTCGAGTAAAGGGGAACTCATGTCAACAAGCTTTTCGTTAACCTTCCCTGCTATATAGTCTTTTCCAGAACCGTCATCGACACTCTTTACTATTTGGAAAAGGGTAGTGTTCTTAGAAAAACTACTTGAAGATCCATCTGGAAATTTAACCGTTATTTTTCCCATATCAGCCACTTTACCTCGTCAGAAATAGTGTCCTGCTGGAATTTCTAACCGGGGTTACTCTCCAATATGTTCCCTATACATCCAGTTAAAAGAAAGGGCATCACAAACAAGACTCTATTGAGAGCTTTGAAAAAGTATCCCTTTTCGCTTCAGCATACATTTTTTGACCCATCTAAGCTCGTAAATCGTAAGTCGGGAGTCGTAAATAAAATAAATAAAAGGTATAACACCCATTCACGATTTACGACTTCCGGTTTTTGACGATGTTCGCTCTCAGGGGACTTCTTCAAAGCTCTCGGCAGGCTGTGCAAAGGTCTTATTATGATGCCCTTTTAACGACCATTATGAGAATAGGGATACTTAATCAATCTCACATAAAATGGTAGGCACGGGCGGTTTCGAACCGCCGACTTCTACCGCGTCAAGGTAGCGCTCTCCCCCTGAGCTACGTGCCTATTTTAAGCATTGTATTTTCTATCAATAATCTATTTTTGTCAAGGAAATTATTTACTTACTTTGAACTTATAAGTAACGTGGCATCTGCTATACTTCTCAATGTGGTACCTTGGTTTGGATGGATAAGATATCCTTTGATAAGACAGAAAGGAGGCGTAAATACTACAAATCCCATAATAAATAAGGAACGTAATCAATTTTTCTTATTGTCATCACCTTCTTTCTCTGTTAACATCATATTCAATCTGTTTTCAGGGTTAAATTTCATAAAACTCACTGACTATTTTTTGATTATAACGTGGAGGTTTCAGGTGGGACCAATTCTTATGCTTTTCAAGAATCCAGGGGCTTTTTTTCTTTTGATGATTCCTCTTTTATATTCTGTAATAATCCATGAGGTTGCCCATGGCTGGGTAGCGGAGAAAATGGGGGATACAACCGCCAGATGGCTGGGAAGAATAACCCTTAACCCGATTAAACACTTAGACCCCATCGGCACACTGATGCTTCTCCTCTTTGGTTTTGGGTGGGCTAAACCAGTCCCTGTAAACTTCTCAAATCTGAGGGACTATCGTAAAGGTATGATTCTGGTATCTGCCGCCGGTATCACTGCAAATATTACTCTGGCATTCTTGGCACTTTTGATCATGAGGATGAATATCTTTTCTCCCTGGGGGATAATGACAGACATATTATCAGTTCTTGCCAGGATAAATATGATTTTGGCGGCCTTTAATCTGATACCCATCCCTCCTTTAGATGGCTCTAAGATACTGATGGGTTTTGTTTCCAATAGAGCTCAATACCAACTGATGCAATTAGAACCATACGGGATGTTTATCATCATAGGTCTGCTCTTCTTCGGCTTGTTAAATCCGCTGATCACATTCTTTGAACAGATAATCGTAACTATTATAAATTTGATTCTGTAGTTGTGTTAGCTATCCGTTCTTTCAGGACGAATTACTTAGGGCAAAAACAAAAAAGGAGGGCACCTATGGCAGTGGAGTTTAAAAAAATTAAGAATACGGTTTCTATTCTGAATCCGATGAATGCATTTAAAGAGGACAGACAGCATACTGAGATACGTTTTGACCCGTTAACAGGCGTGAAGAGGCTTTTCAATATGGGTTTAATAGAAAAAGCGAAAATGTTCTATCAGCCTGTCGATGAAACCCTGATAGAAACGATAGCAAATAAGACAAAAGAAACCTGTATCTTCTGCCCCCAAAACCTGGAAAAGGTAACACCAAAGTTTCCGCCGGACATCTTACCTGAAGGAAGATTTAGGAAGGGGGATTCGTGGGTATTCCCAAATCTCTTTCTGGTTTATGAAATCATGGCTATAGGCGTTATTGGTAAAGAACACTTTTTAAGGATTGATGAATTCTCCCCGGAGATATTAAAGAACTGCTTTAGCACGATTATTGATTTCCTTAGGACAGTAAATAGCAGAAAGCCAGAACTTAAATATGCCATCTTTGGGATGAACTATCTTCCGCCTGCTGCATCATCTCAGGTCCACCCTCATAACCAGATTTACATGAGCAAAAATCCCTTTTATTATGTAGACTGGATGATGAGAGAAAGTAAGACCTATCTTGACAAAAAGTCTAAAAACTTCTGGGATGATCTCATAGAAACAGAGAAAGAACTGGGGGAAAGGTATGTGGGTAAAACAGGAAATGTGGAGTGGATAGCCTCATTTGCCCCCATGGCAAGCAATGAATTTATAGGAATAGTACCTGGAAAGTCAAATTATTTTGAATATGATGATAAAGACCTGGATGGTATCGCCGAAGGGTTGAGCAAGATTCTTTGCTTCTATAAAAAGGACCTACAAATGGAGTCTTTTAATTATATCTTATACTCGGGTCCATTGGGAGGCAAAAGTGATAGCTTTCAGGCAAGCGTAAAGATAGCCACAAGACCTAACTTTAATGGTAATTATATTAATGACATCCATTTTGCACCGCTTTTTAACATGGAAAATTGGTTTGCTAATCCACCGGAGTATATTGCCGGCCGGCTAAGGGACTATTTTTAACATAACGTAAGGTTCCCTGACATATCTTTGGAGAGTTTTCTTCTTTTGTTTGCCATAGATGCAGCAAGAGTAATGGCTTTCTTTAAACTCTCCGGATTAGCCTTTCCTGTGCCTGCTATATCGTATGCAGTCCCATGATCTACAGATGTCCTGATTATGGGCAATCCGAGGGTTACATTGACAGCGTTTTGAAAACTCAACAATTTCAAAGGGATAAGCCCCTGATCATGGTACATACATACAACGACATCATAGTCTCCTCGGGAAGCATAGTAAAAAAGGGTATCAGAAGGAAGCGGTCCTATGGCATGGATTCCTGCATCCTTAGCTCTATTGATTGCAGGAGCGATTATTCTATCTTCCTCATCCCCAAACATTCCGCCTTCCCCTGCATGGGGGTTCAAAGAAGCCACAGCTATCCTGGGCTTTGATATGGCAAAATACTCCTTAAGGGAATTGTTTGTTACCTTGATAATGGTGAATATCCTTTGAGTATTTAAGAGGGCTGCCACATCTTTTAATCTGCAATGGGTTGTTACCAGGGCAACTCTTAACTTTTCCCCTGTAAGCATCATAACATAGTCTTTCGTATGGGTTAATTCAGCAAAGAGTTCGGTGTGCCCTGCATAGGCATAACCTGCCCTGTTTATCACCTCTTTGTTTATGGGTGCAGTGGTTATGGCTTCAGTCTCTCCCTCCAGTGCCAGTTTGGTTCCTGCCTTTATGTAGCCCACAACGGCTTTGCCAAATCTTTCGTCCGGTTTCCCCCAAGCTACTGCACTGGCATCAAGATTGGAAAGGTTGAGCACGTTTATCGCTCCAACTTCATATCTCCCACTTCTTATGTCCTTAGCAACGTTTACTTTAATCTCCAGTCCGAGAATCTGAGCGGCCTTTGCTATTATTCCTTGATCACCGAGTACAAGGGGTCTGCAGATTTTGAAAATCTGCGGATCAGAGAGGGCTTTTACGATTATTTCAGGGCCTACCCCTGCAGGGTCTCCCATGGTAATTCCGATTACAGGAAGTTCCATATTCTCTCTTTCCTTACATGGTTATTTATTTTCAGAGCGAGTTGATCCCATCTCACAGTTTCACTTTAACAAAAGACCTCTTTCTTAACCCCTCAAACCATTCTTTAAATTCCTTCTCCACCTTTTTTGCATAAATGGTGTCTTTTATTTCATCCTTAACCTCTTCAAAGGGTCTAACCCCTTTTTCTTTTCTGTCCATAAGCTTAACTATGTGAAGGCCTAAACCGCTTCTGATTATGTCACTAACCTCTCCAACTTTAAGACTAAAGACAACCTTTTCTAAAAATGGTGTTACTTCCCCCTGCTTAAACCATCCCATGTCACCACCTGAATCCGATGAAGTGTCCTGAGAATACATTTTAGCCAGCTTTCCGAAGTCCTCCTTATTGCTTAACTTTACTAATAAATCTCTGGCTTTTTCATAGGCGTCTTTTATTTTTGCTTCATCCGCGTTTGGGGGAACCGGAAGAAGTATATGTTGAATCCTTACCTCTGTTACTATCTTAAAAAAATCCATATTCTCGGTGTAATACTTTTTTAGTTCATCTTCATTCACCACCACCCTGGATTTAATTTCGCGATTTACGAGCATCATCTTCTCCATCCCCCGTCTGATCTGCTCTTTATACTTTTCAAGACTCAGCCCCTTTGATTCCAACTTTTCGACCAATTCTTTCCTTGAGATAGAGTTTTCTTTCTGTATATTCTCCAGGGCATTATCTATCTCCTTTTCAGATACAACTATCCCCATCTTCTTTGTTTCCTGTTCTATTAGCTTGTTATCAATAAGCCGATCCAGCACTTTCCTTTTAATTTCGGCTGGATCTTTTTCTGCTCCATCAAAATTTATTGTGCCCTCAGTATCCTTTAATACGAAACTTACCGCTTCGTTCAACTCTGTAAGGGTAATAACATCGCCATTAACTATGGCAACCACCTTGTCAATGGTCTCTGCGGCTGCTTTAAGGTTTAAGCAAGAAATACTAAAGGAGAGGATAAAAAACAGGATTAGAATCTGTTTTTTTGCAAGGTTCATCATACCTCCATCTGGGATAGTGGCTTAAGTTGATTAAGCAAGACAAAGCTATCACGTGATAACGATTATTTCAATACGTTTTTAATCTCATCTAAAATACTTTTCCAGTTATCATTATTGAAGGGGATACTTAGCTTTAAATCAGGAGAAAATCTATATCTTTTCCCGTCACTGACGATGAGTTGGAGGATCTTTTCAAGAGATGCTTCAGCACTGGGATCAAATGACAAAATGATTTCCCTTCCATTGTAATCGGCACTGGTAATAAGAAATCCTTTAAGCAGAATTTTAATCCTTACCACTTCAAGTAGATTTTCGACCAGGGGGGGTATTTCCCCAAATCTGTCAGTAACCTCTCTCCTCATCTCTCCTAGTTCCTCATCCGAGCTGATAGATGTAAGTCTCTTATAAACCATCAACCGTTGATTGGTATCACTGATATAGTCTTCAGGGATGTAGGCAGGAATCTTAATGTTGATCTCCGGTTGAATCTCATAGATAACCTCTTCCCCCTTAAGTTCTTTAATGGTTCTTTCCAGTAATTCATTGTACATATCATAGCCAACGGTAGCAATATGCCCGGATTGAGAGTTTCCCAGAATGTTTCCTGCACCTCTTATTTCCAGGTCATGAGTTGCCAGTCTGAATCCGGAACCCAATTCAGTGAGTTCGGAGAGAGCCTTTACCCGCTTCAACGCGTTACTCGACATGAGATATTTCCCTGGTACCAGCAAATAAGCATAGGCCTGTTCTTTTGCCCTTCCTACCCTCCCTCGAAGTTGGTACATTTGGGCTAAACCCAATCTATCGGCACGATTTATGATAATCGTATTTGCTGAGGGAAAATCCAGCCCTGATTCGATTATGGTAGTACAAACCAAAAGGTTGATTTCTTTATTGATAAAGGAAAGCATTACTTTTTCCAGGTCCCTCTCTACCATCTGCCCGTGAGCAACACCAACCCTGGCTTCGGGAACCAATTTTCTCAGATACCTTACCATTGCAGGTATACTTTCTACCCTATTATGGACAAAGAATACCTGTCCTTCCCTCTCAATTTCTCTAAGTACTGACCTTCTGATGATATCGTCGTCGAATTTAGCAATATAGGTCTTGATGGCCAGACGATCCTCGGGCGGTGTGTTAATTACACTTAAATCTCTGACTCCCATCATAGACATATAAAGGGTCCTTGGGATAGGGGTAGCTGTCATGGTAATAACATCCACTAATTTTTTCAGTTTCTTTAGCTTTTCTTTATGGGAAACACCAAATCGGTGTTCCTCATCTATAACCAACAACCCCAGATTCTTGAAGCTCACGTCATTTTGAAGCAAACGGTGGGTTCCAATTACAATATCGATCTCTCCATCTTTTAGCTTATTGAGAACAGTCTTTTGTTCCTGACGGCTTCTGAACCTGCTAAGCATATCTATAAATACAGGATATGGTTTGAGCCTCTGTGCGAAGGTTTGATAATGCTGCTGAGCCAGCACAGTGGTTGGAACCAATACTGCCACCTGTTTTCCATCCATTGCCGCTTTGAATGATGCCCTGAGGGCTACTTCAGTCTTACCAAAACCCACATCACCGCATATGAGTCTTTCCATAGGCCTTTCGTCTTCCATGTCTCTCATCACACTTTCAATAGCCTCCAACTGATCCGGAGTCTCCTCATATTGGAAAGCAGCTTCAAACTCTCTGTAATAATGATCCTTTTTTGAGAAGGCAAACCCCTTTTGCACATTTCTTAATGCATATAACTTTAAAAGATCTTCCGCCATCTCTTTAATGGATTCTTTAACTTTTTTCTTTTTGTTTTCCCAAGAACGTCCTCCCAGTTTATCCAATTTGGGGGAGTGTCCTTTAACCCCCAGGTACTTTTGGAGGAGATTTAATCTGCTAACCGGAAGATAGAGTTTATCTCCATCCATATATTCCAAGAGGAGATAGTCATTCTCTGTTCCATCTACGTCAAGCTTTCTCAATCCAAGGTATAATCCCACTCCATGGTCTACATGGACTACATAGTCATCTACTTTGAGATCACCAAAGGTCGATATTCTATAATCATCCTCAAGCCTGGCTTTATGATGTCGCCTTTTTCTTTCACCAAATATCTCTTCCTCCGTTACTATTATAATTTTTGTGTGTGGCCAACGGAACCCTGATAGAAGACTACCAACCTGAATCCTCATCCTCGGCACTGATCCAGGCAGATTGACTTCATTTATCTGGGATTGAAAGGATGTTCCCAGATCAAGCCCAAAGGGAAGATTATAGTCTTTTAAGATTTCGAAGAGTCTCTTAGCCTGAGAATCTGTATGGCATATTAGAAAGATCTGACAGCTATCCTCCAGCCAAATTCTAATATTTTCTACAAAAACACCGAGTATTCCTTCATCCGATCTTAAGTGTATGGACTCTTTTCTTATGTCTTCATTTCCTTCTGTATAAAACTCAATGAAAGTCTCATCGGGCTGCTGAATATCAAATCTCTCCAGCAACACAACCTGGAATCTTTCGAGGTTCGAGTTAATCTCATGCGGAGTTAGGTATAATTCGCAAACTTCAGGATAGAATTCTTTTCGCTTGAGGGTTCTTTTATGGCATTCCTCTATCTCATCCCGGTATTTTTGTTCCTCTCTTTCTATGTCCCATCTCTCACTCATCATTAAAATGGCATCTTGGGGTAGGTAATCGAAGAAGGTATCCAGTTTCGGATAGAAAAAAGGAAGGGAAAAGTCAGCATAATCGATAGTCGTACTATTTAAGCTAATCTCCCTGAAAGGTAGAATCGTAGCTTTTTCTAAAGAATTTAATGAGCGTTGAGATATCACGTCAAAGTGCCTGATGGATTCTATCTCATCTCCAAAAAACTCCAGTCTGATAGGATTTTCAAAAAGGGGAGGAAAGATATCAACGATGCCCCCACGAACACTGTATTCTCCCTTGGCATCAACCACATTAACATGGGTGTAACCACCTTCAGCCATTTTTTCGATCAGTCTGTCTCGATTAATCTCCTGTCCATTATATATCTGCTCTGCAGCATTCTCGATAATACCCTTAGCTACCACCCTTTGCATTAATGCAGAAAGAGTAGTAATGATAATAGATCCAAAACCCATCGTCGTAAGAGAGTACAAAACCTCCAGTCTCTTACATGTAATGTCTGGTGAGGTGGCGAGAGTATCGAATGGAAAGGTATCCCACGGAGGGTATAGAAGGCATTTAAACTGTTCTGGTGAAGAATTGGAATCTTCTTCACCTAAAAAAAACGTTAAATCATTATAAAAAACCTGGGCATCTGTCATAGTCGGAGCAATTATGACAAAAACCCTGTTCAACTTTTCTTTCAGAAGGTACGTAAGAAATGCCTTGGAAGATCCTTTTAACCCAGAGGCCCATATTTTTCTTTTTCTGTCATCTATAGCCCTTAATAATTTGGATATAGCCGGCTCTTCATAAAATACCCTTTCAGCAGATAAATTCACATCCTGCATCTAACCTTAACCCCTAAAACCCTTTATTCCGAAACCTTACCACCTTCTTCATCCTTCGATAACAGTAACTATTCAGGTAGGCACAAAGGCACAGAGCACCAAAGGCACAAAGTAGGTAAAAGCAAAGAAACGACCCTGCTCTGCTTTGTGCCTATGTGCCTTTGCCACTTTGTGCCTGAGAAGTTACCGATAACAGAACCTCTATTTGCCTGTTGGCTTCTTTGATCCTCTCCGCCAATGTTCTCAGTATCTTCATAGCAATATCCGA
This sequence comes from Deltaproteobacteria bacterium CG_4_8_14_3_um_filter_43_13, assembly GCA_002782605.1. GTDB lineage: Bacteria > Desulfobacterota > UBA8473 > UBA8473 > UBA8473 > UBA8473. The sequence continues at coordinate 30,758 of PFIF01000054.1, forward strand.
GTTTGCCTGAATCAACGCCTCAAAGGTCTCAGGGTTAATAACCAGCACCTCACTGTCCTCAATTACCTCTGCCGTTGCTGAACGAGGGCCATCGGTTAGTATTGCCATCTCTCCAAAAAAATCTCCACTGGATATTATAGCCAGAGTTTTATCTGCACCTCCTGTTTTTTTTGTTATCCTTACTTTCCCGGATTGGATAATGTACATCTCTTTCCCGGATTCCGATTCCCTAAAAAGGAAGGTCCCTTTAGGAAAACTTCTCCCAAATTTTCGGAACAGTTGATCTTGCAGATTGGTCTTTTTGTCTTTCATAATCCCTTATATGAATGCCTTCTTTAACAGGGTAACGTCCCTTCTATAATATGCTGAAACCAGTTCAGCACAGAACAGTAGAATGCACGAAGAGTAAAATACCCATAATACTAAAATTATCATAGCTTCAAGCGATCCATAAACTATCCCATAATTGGGATTTCTGGCTAGATACCATGCTAATATGTATTTGGCAAACTCCCATAGGAAGGCATATAAGCTTCCTCCAACCATACAGTGCTTAAGCGGAATATTGGTATTGGGAATAACTTTAAATAGCAAGATAAAGGCAGAAGCTATTAGCAAAAATGGGAATACGTACCTGACAAGTACACTACCGGCAAAAAGGATATGCAGGTCAGCTCCAAATACAATAAAGGTATCTACCTTTTCTAAAGCCTTTCCTAATGTGGTTATTAGTATTGAAGTGGTCAGGATAACACAGCCAACGGGTATCATTGTAAGTGCCAATAGTTTTGAATAAAAAAAGTGCCTCTTCTTCTTTACTTTGAATATAGTATTCAATGCAAACTCCAGTGAGGTGAATATCAGGCTGGCTGTCCAAATTAGAGACAGTACTCCAACCCAACCCAGCACTTCACTTTTATTCATTATCCTTTTTGTCTCCTCGAAAACCATCGTGTCTATTTGCGGAATAAGCTCTCTGGTAAAAGACACAGCAGCCCTGTATACCTCTTCCGAGGAACCAAGTATATATCCCGTCAATGATAAGAGCAGAAAAAAGAAAGGAATCAAGGATAGGATTGAATAGAAGGCTATGGCAGCCGACAGATTCAATCCCCCGTTCAGTCTGTAAGATCGAAAGGATTCGATAATTATATCCCAGAAGCTTCTAGAATAATAAATAATATCGCTCTTAAACATACTCCTATTCCATTAGAACCTGGTCTCGGGGGATGGCCAGCATCCTATCAAGGGCTTCCTTAGCTGGGATTCTTGTTCTTTCTGGGACATTTACTACATTCTTCATCTCTACTATGGCATTTAAAACACTCTCCAACGTGGTTAATTTCATGTTTGGACAGATCAAGCTTTTAGAGGCAAGAATGAATCTCTTCTCAGGGTTATCTTTTTTTAATCGGTACAGTATCCCCTTCTCAGTGCCTATTATGAACTCTTCATTGTCTGTCTTTTTAGCATATTCATACATACCTGAGGTACTGCAAATATGATCTGCCAGTTCAAGTACATCAGGCCTGCATTCTGGATGAGCCACAAACAGGGCACTGGGGTGTTTTGCTTTAACCTCCAACACCTCCTGCACCTTCAGCCGATCATGGGTAGGGCAATAGCCTTCCCACCAAAGAACCTTTTTGTCGGTAAACCTTGATACGTATTTTGCCAGGTTCTTATCAGGGGTCATCAATACTGTGTCACTTTTTACAGAGTTCACCACACGGACAGCATTAGCGGACGTGCAGCAGATATCACTTTCGGCCTTTACCTCAGCCGACGAATTGACATAGGTAACAACGGCAGCTTCAGGGTTTTCTCTCCTTTTAGCTACAAGAATATCGGCAGAAATCATATCTGCCATGGGACATCCTGCATCAAGTCTGGGAAGGATTACTGTTTTGTCAGGAGATAGAATAGAAGCGCTTTCAGCCATA
>PFIF01000263.1 GCA_002782605.1 Deltaproteobacteria bacterium CG_4_8_14_3_um_filter_43_13
AGTCTATCAGCCTGAGTTGTTACTAAAGCTCAATACGTTCCCGTCATAATCACCTACTACCTCATTCCCCTCTTTAATATCGCCTTTTATTATGAGTTTGGCAATAGGGGTTTCCACATATGCCTGGATGCTCCTTTTCAAAGGACGGGCACCATAAGTCGGATCATATCCTATCTTAGCAAGATAATCTTTGGCAGCATCCGTTAGCTTCAGAACCATCCTTCTTTCCAAAAGCCGCTTTTGCAGGTGCTCAAGCTGTATGTCTACAATCTTATTCAACTGTTCCAAAGTGAGGGCGTGGAACACAACTATCTCGTCAACCCTGTTCAGAAACTCCGGTCTAAAATGCTGCCTCAACGCCTCCAGGACAAGCCCCTTCATCCTTTCGTAACTTGCTTCATCAATTTCATGATAATCCAGAATATAGTGGCTGCCGATGTTTGATGTCATTATCACTATTGTATTCTTGAAATCTACTGTACGTCCATGGGAATCGGTCAGACGTCCGTCGTCCAGGATCTGTAGCAAGACGTTAAAGACGTCGTGATGCGCCTTTTCTATTTCATCAAAGAGAACTACTGAATATGGCTTTCTCCTCACTGCCTCCGTGAGTTGCCCCCCTTCTTCATATCCTACATACCCTGGTGGGGCGCCGATCAGACGGGCCACTGTGTGTTTTTCCATGTATTCCGACATGTCAATGCGCACCATAGCCTGCTCGTCGTCAAAGAGAAAATCAGCCAGGGTCCTTGCCAGCTCTGTTTTCCCCACTCCGGATGGTCCCATGAAGATGAAACTGCCTATAGGTCTCTGGGGATCCTTTAACCCTGAACGGGAACGGACCACTGCATCGGCCACTGCTGTTACCGCCTCGTCCTGTCCTACTACCCTCTTGTGAAGATGTTCCTCCAGCCGTAAGAGCTTTTCGATTTCACCCTCCAACAGTCTGTTGACAGGTATGCCTGTCCACCTGCTTACTACTTCAGCTATATCGTCTTCATCCACCTCTTCCTTTAGTAACCTTTTTGTTTTATCGCCATCTTGTTGATATTTTTCTTCTTCAGCCTTTAGTCCCTTTTCCAGTTCTATAAGTTTTCCGTACTTTAGCTCAGCCGCTTTGTTGAGATCGTAATTCCTCTCCGCCTGCTCAATCTGAACCTTTATCCTTTCAATTTCTTCCTTAAAGTGCCTGACCTTTTGAATCCCGTCCTTTTCTGTCTGCCACCTTTCTTTCATTGAATCGGCCTCAGTCTTGAGATCTCCCAGATCCTTTTCCAACTTTTCCAATCTTTCTTTAGATGCCTTATCTTTTTCCTTTTTTAATGCCTCCCTTTCGATCTCCAATTGCATGATCTTTCTCATTATTTCATCGAGTTCGGAAGGCATGCTGTCAATCTCTGTCCGAAGCCTGGCAGCAGCCTCATCAATAAGATCTATGGCCTTATCAGGCAAGAATCTGTCAGATATATACCTGTTACTCAGGACAGCCGCTGAAACAAGTGCAGAGTCCTTGATACGTACCCCATGGTGAACCTCATATCGCTCCTTTAGACCTCTAAGTATCGATATAGTCTCTTCTGCACTGGGTTGGTCCACCAATACCGGTTGGAATCTTCTCTCCAGAGCAGCATCCTTTTCTACGTGCTTTCGATATTCGTTTAGCGTTGTTGCCCCTATACAGTGCAATTCCCCCCTTGCCAGCATGGGTTTTAGTATATTGCTGGCATCCATTGCCCCTTCAGCAGCACCAGCCCCCACAACCGTATGGAGTTCGTCTATGAAGAGTATATATCTCCCTTCTGACTCTTGAATCTCCTTCAATACTGCTTTAAGCCTTTCTTCAAACTCTCCCCGGTACTTTGCGCCTGCAATCAAAGCCCCCATGTCTAAGGCGATGACCCTCTTCTCTTTTAATCCCTCGGGGACATCCCCCTTTATGACTCGCTGTGCCAATCCTTCTACTATTGCGGTTTTCCCTACACCAGGTTCTCCGATTAAAACAGGGTTATTCTTTGTACGTCTGGATAATACCTGGATCACCCTCCTTATTTCCTCATCCCTCCCGATTACAGGATCGAGCTTGCCCCGCTCCGCTTCCCTGGTCAAATCCCTTCCATATCTTTCTAATGCCTGATACGTGTCCTCAGGGGTCTGAGACGTTACCCGCTGTTTCCCTCTTACATCCATTAATGCCCTCAAAAACCCTTCTTTGGTAACCCCATAACCCTTCAAAAGAACGGTTATAGTGTCTCTTTCATCGTTTAATATACCAAGGACCACATGCTCTACACTGACATATTCATCTTTAAGCCTTTTAGCTTCATTTTCCCCTTCCACCAGTACCCGGTTAAGCCTGGCAGTGATATAAATCTGACCTGCAGCAGCGCCAGAACCAGTAACTTTGGGAAGGTTTTCTATTTGGCGAAGGAGTTGCTGTTGGATACCTTGGGCAGATGCTCCCATCTTCTCAAATATCCTGGTAACCAAACCATCGGGTTGATCCAGCAGGGCTAGAAAAAGGTGTTCAGTGTCCACCTGTTGATTATTGTATTTTATCGCCAGGCTCTGGGCGTTATTTATTGCTTCCCTTGTCTTTTCAGTAAGCCTATTGGTATCCATTGTCTATCTCCTGGTTTTCCCAAAGATTGAACCACTCATTTTATTATCATATAGTTGGGCCAACTTTTCATAGAGATCCCTTTCCTGTTCACTGACTGTTTTTGGTACAACAATCTTTATCTTTACGTACTGATCCCCTCTCTCTCCGCCCTTTTTGGACAAGCCTAAACCCTTCAGCCTGAGGCGCTGCCCTGACTGTGTACCTGGGGGTATTTTCATCTTAACGTACCCCTTTAAAGTTGATACCTCCATCTCTGTACCCATAATAGCTTCCCACGGCATTAAGGGCAGTTCAACCTGTACATCATGGTCAAGCACGGTAAAATAAGGATGCGGTTTCAGTTTAATGTGGAGGTACAGGTCTCCTGCAGGACCACCACCAAAGCCAGTCTCTCCCTGTCCGGCCAACCTGATCCTGGATCCGTCTTTAACCCCAGCAGGTATTTTGATGTCCAGTCGTCGTGGTTTCACTGTCATTCCCCTACCATTACAGGCGCTGCAGCTTCTCTTATCTACTATGGTAGTTCCTCCACAATTAGGGCATATCTCACCTTTCTGAAGAGTAATACTGTGTTTCCCACCATTATACGCATCTTCCAGTGAAATTGTTAATTCAGCATCAACATCAGCCCCCCTGACCTTCCTGCTCCTCCTGGCTGTTCTTTGTGAAAAACCGCCCCCTTGTGCCTGCCCAAAAAGGGTAGAGAAGAAATCGCTGAAGCCACCCATGCCTGCAAAGTCTCCAAAATCGCCCATTCTTACATTGACACCTTCCCACCCCGGGGGTGGTCTAAATTCAGTG
>PFIF01000242.1 GCA_002782605.1 Deltaproteobacteria bacterium CG_4_8_14_3_um_filter_43_13
GGGGGTGAAGAATCGCTATGTTGCCCCCTCCCCTTAATCCCCTCCCACCAAGGGAGGGGAGACATTTTTGGTAAACTTATTTATGAGTCAAAGCACTAGAAAAAAGATAGCAAACGCAGTGATAGAAAAACTTTCAAGTGAGGTATTGTTTAGAGATCGCGGCCTTACTATTGAGGAAATTACACAGGAACAGGCACACAATGTCAGGAAGCACCTTTATGGCGATATCCAATATCGTCCTTTCCTTGAGCGGTGGTGATAAAGATGGATATCATAAAAAAACTTGATCAAAAATTCTAAAGGGGCGTACAATGTTACTCCGTATCCCTGACAGGGATAAGATTTTCCTTGCAATATAAAATACGATGTGCTATCAAAGCACATTTTGTATCCTCAGATTTGTAGGATGGTGTAAGGCTGATTAATAAGATTTAACCAATAAGCTATAAATAGAAAACTAATCATGATTCCGAAAAGTAACGAGTTGGCAAGCCCATCCACCTTATACAGAAAAGCTGAACACTGATAGCTGAACCCCCTATGATTGATTTATATAAATAGTAAATTGATATACAGCAATAGGGAGGTAGAAGGAATGTGGGGACCAACCGAGGAGGTTAATGGATGCTGAATATTACAATGAAACAATTGCTGGAGGCTGGTGTTCATTTTGGACATCAGACAAAGCGATGGAACCCAAAAATGAAAGAGTATATTTTTGGGGCAAGAAATGGAATTTACATCATCAACCTGCAAAAGACTGTTCAATTATTCAGAGAGGCTTATAATTTCGTAGTTGAAACAGTAGCCAAAGGAGAAACAGTTCTATTTGTAGGAACAAAAAAACAGGCTCAGGATGCCGTTGAGGAAGAAGCCAAGAGATGTAACATGTTTTATATTACCAACAGATGGCTTGGAGGGACATTAACGAATTTCCAAACTATCAAGCAGAGTATAGATAGGTTAAAAAAGATTGAGGCTATGAAAACCGATGGCACTATTGGTAGTCTTACAAAGAAAGAGGTGTTGAGGCTTGAGAAGGAGAGAGAAAAATTAGAGAAGAATCTCGGCGGGATCAAAGATATGGGCAAACTTCCTGGGGCCATTTTGATTATTGATCCCAGAAAGGAAAGGATATCCGTTACTGAAGCAAAGAAACTTGGTATCCCCAGTATTGCCTTAGTAGATACAAACTGTGATCCTGATGATATAACCTATGTCGTCCCAGGAAATGACGATGCTATCAGAGCCATACGGTTATTTGCTTCAAAGACTGCAGATGCTTGCCTGGAAGGACGAAAGAAACTTGAGGAAAAGATAGAAGCCGAAGCCAGAGAAGAAGAGATGTCCCTTGAAATTGAAGAGAGTGAGGAAGAAGTGGTTCAAAATCGAGTGGAGGTATAATACAACTGAGGTTGTTAGTTTGATAAGTAATAGAAAATTTAGCAAACGAGGTAATTAAAAAGGGTTATGGAGATTAAATCATCTGTTGTTAAGAGTCTGCGTGAGAAAACCAGTGCCGGGATTATGGATTGCAAAAAGGCTCTGGAGGAAACCAGAGGTGACATTGATAAGGCCATAGATTACTTGAGAAAAAAAGGGCTGGCGGCAGCAGCTAAGAAGACAGGTAGGATTTCTAAAGAAGGAATTATAGAGGCATATATCCATCCCGGGGGGAAGCTGGGGGTACTTGTAGAGGTTAATTGTGAAACTGATTTTGTAGCTAAGGCAGCGGATTTTGTGGAATTTGTAAAAAATATAGCTATGCACATAGCTGCCTCAAATCCCCTTTATTTGAAAAGAGAATTTATTCCAGAAGATGTTATAGAAAAAGAAAGGGAGATATATAAGAGTCAGGCATTAAACTCTGGGAAACCTGAAAAGATAATTGATAGAATCGTCGATGGAAAAATAGAAAAGTACTTTTGTGATGTCTGCTTACTGGAACAGCCCTATGTTAAAGAGCCCGAACTCTCTGTTAAAGAATTAGTCGATACCTTAATAGCCAAGATGGGGGAGAATATATCTATCAGGCGTTTTTCCCGTTACCAATTGAGCGAAAATCTGGATAATGAAAAGGCCTAATTTTAGAAGGGTCCTCCTTAAACTGAGTGGAGAGGCCCTGATGGGCGATGAGGAATATGGAATCAGCCCTACTGTTATAAACAGCATTTCATCCGAGATCAAGGATGTCCTTGAACTAGGCATAGAGATAGCAATTGTTATAGGCGGCGGGAATATTTTCCGTGGAATAAAGGCCACTGCCCAAGGGATGGACCGCTCTTCAGCCGACTATATAGGAATGTTGGCCACAGTGATTAATAGTCTGGCTTTGCAGGATGGGTTGGAAAAACTTGGAGTACCCACCAGGGTTTTATCTGCCATAGAGATGCGGCAAATAGCAGAACCTTATATATCTAGACAGGCCATACGACACCTGGAGAAGAAAAGGGCTGTGATATTTGCTGCAGGAACAGGCAATCCCTATTTTACTACCGATACTGCAGCTGCACTCAGGGGAAAAGAAATCAACGCAGATATAATGCTGAAGGCAACAAAGGTTGATGGTGTCTACACCAGTGACCCCACAATAGATAGAGATGCTAAAAAATTTGAGTCATTAAGCTATACTGAGGTATTGAACAAAAACCTTAAAGTGATAGACTCTACGGCCGTATCTTTATGCAGGGACAACAACTTACCGATAATAATTTTCAACCTAACAGTTCCAGGCAATATTAAAAAAGCCGTTTTAGGCGAAAGAATAGGAACCAGGATTACGGGTGAGATATGAAAGAAGAGGTTATTAAAGAACTTGAAAATAGTATGGAAGATGCAATTGAAGGCCTTAGGAAAGAATTTAGCAAGGTAAGAACAGGAAGGGCATCATTGTCTTTGCTCGATGGGATTAAGGTCCAATACTATGGAGAAGTTACACCCCTCAATCAGCTTGCAACTCTTTCTGTTCCGGAATCCAGATTGATTACAGTTCAACCATGGGATACCAAGGTTATAGGAGAAATCGAAAAGGCCATACAAAAATCCGGATTGGGCATCACCCCAATTAATGATGGAAAGCTCATCCGCATCTCAATACCCAATTTAACAGAAGAGCGAAGGCAGGAACTGATTAAGGTGGTTAGAAGGATGACCGAAGAGTGTAAAGTGTTCCTCAGGAATACCCGAAGGGATACCAATAATATGCTCAAAGATATGAAGAAAGAGAAAGAGATCTCTGAAGATGAGCTGTTTAAACTCCAAGATGAAGTTCAGAAAATCACAGACAAATATGTGAAAAAATCTGACGAGACTCTAGCGGCTAAGGAGAAAGAGGTGCTGGAAATCTAGTTCTAACTATAGGC
>PFIF01000286.1 GCA_002782605.1 Deltaproteobacteria bacterium CG_4_8_14_3_um_filter_43_13
GACTTCCCACCAATTGTATTATCGTAGAACAATGTCCTGAATCCTGATACATCGAACGGGAGTTTCTCCCTGCCTCGCTCGCAGAGAAGGATTGTTGGTTTCCTTGTAGCGTGGGCATAGCCAACTTCGTAAAAGACATTGGGATTGTTTGGTGTAATATCCGCAATGATTACGGACGACTCTTCAATGCTTCGTGTAATATCATTAATGATTTGACCATTTGTAAATATGTCATCAGCTCTAATGGCATCATAGCCGTACTTTTCGCATGTGGATTTTATGACCTCCTTATAGAGAGTGAATTGAACTCATCGGTATATTGCATGACTATGAACGCTTTCGGCTTCTGCTCATGCACCTCAATGTTGCGCAGTCTCACATCCTTCGATCCATGAAGAAATAATGCGGGCTGGGTTTTTCGGATAATCGCAAATCCTCTTATGACCCTTACACCATCTACATACATCGAGATGGCAGACCCGATAACGGTAATCTGAAGCTTCATCCATGTATTCGTCTTGGCAGGTTGCCCAATTCCTGATGTTTCAATTGTTTCCCACTTGCCATCGGACTTGAATTGAGCCATGCCGTAAGCATTGGTTCCGAAATTCAATCCAACGAATATCTGTGGATCGAGCTGGTGATTAAGGATAATCTGGCATCTCGAATCTGTACCACTCAGGTTCGCTTCAAATTCGATCGTGCCTTGCTGGAAGTAGATGTTCGATCCGAGGATGCAAATGTTGATTTGTCCTTCCCCTGGGCCTTCGGTTATGAGGATCGGCTGATAATGGATTGTGCTTCCCTCAATCTTTGCCGATCCCTGCAGTGGGATCCATTCGATATGCTTCTTTTTTCTAGACATCATTCCCTCCTATTGTGGCTAACGGCCAACCATCACCTGAACCAAAATCCGCAATGCTTTTGGAATCAGCTGTATGCCGTTGTTCGCTCAAAGCATTTTTTGTAATTCTTCCCGTGTAATATCACAATCCCTTAAAATTTGGGCAAGAAGCCCCCGCCCTATGTTTTCTCCACGATGGACAGGAACCACTGTGCACCGACCATCAGAATGTTGTAGGAAGTGATGACTTCCTTTGGTTCGTAAAACTTCAAACCCCATTTTTCTTAATACGCTAATGAGCCGGCTGCCTGTAACAGATGGGAATGTAGTCATGCGGTTACCGCTACTTTTTGAATGCCGATAAACTCATTCGATGTTGGCTTCTCTACTTCAAGGCAGAGTTCAATAGCTTCTTTAATCCTCTTCATCAAGACATCAAGCGATTTTGCTTGAGTATGGCACCCTCGAAGAATTGGCACAGAAGCAACGAAATAACCATCCTCATCTTTTTCAATAACAACACTAAACTCTTTCATTTAATTGTCCTTTCTTATTGAAAACTTATTCACCGTGATAAAAATGATTTCTCGTTTTACTCGAAATGACATTATTGTAACTTTATTTAGGAAAAAATGTACCAAGGAAATTCAAGACATACTCCGCAACGGTCCTTTCCTTCCCCCAGAAGAAGTGGTCAGCACCGGGGATAATACTCATGGATTTTGGCTCTTCAAGAGATTCAAAAAGCTTCTCCATCCCTTCCTTGGGGCATGCAAAATCCGAATCTCCAAAAAGGAGCAGTTTCGGTTTAAAAGACCCTTTGAGGAAGCTGAAGTCATACATGGCAACAGGAGGGGATATCCCAGCCCAACCCCTTATTCTATCATCCTTATCAGCAACCTGCAGACCTACCATAGCTCCAAAGGAGTATCCTACGAGGAAGATACCGTTAATCTCCAGATGTTCTGCTCCTAAAAGAAAATCAATTGCCCCTTTTACATCCTTTGTTTCCTCTACACCCTTGCCATAGCTTCCCTCACTATAGCCAACCCCCCGAAAATTAAACCTCAGTGTAGTAAAACCTTGTTTGGAGAGGGTATGAGTTATGCCTGTAACGACGTTATTGTGCATATTTCCCCCGTACTCAGGGTGAGGGTGGCATACCACTGCCGCAGGGGCGGGACTATGGTTTTTTGTCAATGTGAGGATGCCCTCTATTTTCATGTCTCCGGAATTGAAGAATACCTTTTTCTCTTCCATCTCTTTTGCCTCAACTCTATTTTTCAAAGGGCTAGGCTGTGCTTTAATGCATCATCGACTCTTTCCATCAACTTGGGGGAAAGAACGGTAAGCCTCGACGCCGACAGCCGATTTTTATCAATGGTCCTGATCTGGGACAAATTCACTATAGAATCTTTTCTCAGGTTTTCGGATTTGGGAACGGCTACACAGATCGGATACGACGCCTTCTTTTGCGAATATTCGGTAATAATTGCCACGATTGTGGTTGGGGAGTATGTGTTGCCTATGTCATTTTGAATGATGAGTACGGGTCGGGTTTTGCCTGTTTCGCTTCCTATTACCGGGTCGAGATTGGCATAGTAGATTTCACCGCGTTTAACTTCCATCGGCGTCATGTTTTGCGCTCCTTTCAGGCCAGGTTTTCCGAGTCAGCATATTTGAAATCCTCGGATATGCGGGTATTCTCCTTGCTCAGCCCCTCATATGCCGTCTTCATTTTCTCCTCAAATAATTCTCTTTCGATCCGTCTGATTTTTTCCTCGATCGACTCCCGAACCAGCGCTGAGATCTTTTTCCCCTGCAGAGACGCTACTTCAGCCAGTTTATCCCTTGTTTCTCCCGGGATCTGAATGTTGATCCTGCTATGTTTTCTTTGCGCCGTTAAAGTCATATTTCTGCACCTCCATTTTGCACCATTTTTATGCATTATTTTATAGCAAAATCATACACCTTCGTCAAGCTAAAAAGCGGGCAGGCTGGTAAGCTCAAAAGCTGTCAAGCTGGCAGGCTGGCAAGCGGGCAAGCTGGAAAGCTGGAAAGCTGGAAAGCGTCTCAATCCTTGTTTAATTGTAACTACCCAGGCACAAAGGGGCAAAGGCACAAAGGCACAGAGTAACAAAGGCACAAAGTCATGTTATCCTCTGCTTTGTGCCTTTGTGCCTTTGCAACTTTGTGCCTGTATCATCCATAACCTTCCGCCATGTTGCTGGGAATTGAAATCGTGCAACGTCTCATTTGAGAAGTTAATCCGTAAGCTTCATCCTTGGGGGACCCTTTAGAAATCTTATATATTTCAGTAACTAAAGTCATTGATTTTTGCCAGACTTGCAGATCTTTATATGTTTTCATTTTCCTTTGTGCCCCTGTGCCTTTGCCCCTCTGTGCCTACCTTAATAGTTACTTTTAATCAAGTCACTGTTTCTCACTGTTATACATGCAGCCCTGAATCCCATCTCGTGCTCGTGTCTCAATCCTT
>PFIF01000052.1 GCA_002782605.1 Deltaproteobacteria bacterium CG_4_8_14_3_um_filter_43_13
TTTTGTTTGTACTCTCGACGATACACAAAAATCAGTTTTCGACAACTCGGCGTAATTTAATGAGTACTTATTTTCTCTATCTTCTTGATTGCTTGATAGAAGAGTTTTTGGTGGATATACCCTGGGGGAAGTTTGAGCTGGTTTTTGCGTCCCGAATGAACCAGTCTGGCAGGCAGAACCAAGAGCTCCCTGTGCAATGTCTCCAAGGTGGCATAGCGCCATTTTCCTGCCAAACAAAATCTCCTGAACCAGTTGACCAAATCGTAACCCAAAAGAGTAAGATGAAAATGAATCTCGTTGGCCAAAAAACTGTTGGTAGGAATTTTGCCAAGAGGAAAGCTTTCTTTGAGCTCTCGAATATCCAGCTCGACTCGCGCCCTCTTTTTGTAAAAATGCCAAACTCCTTCTGGCGTCAAAATAAGATTGCTTATAAAAACTTGATAAAAGTAATCTCTGTCCTTCCAGAGCCGCAATTGAAGTTCTTCTTCCTGGCTTTCTGGTTTGGGGCGACGAACTACGATAAAACGATGTGGCCTTTCCCATCTGTAAGGTTGGTAAGTAAACTGAGCTGCTTGCCATCCGCCTTTTCTGAAAGTATGGTAGCGAAGAGATTGAATCTTCTCTTTGACAGGAGCTGTCATGTCGGCTACGATAGCGTATTCTATTCCTTGCGCGTCGAGAAGCTCGATAAATTTGTGGTCGTAAAATCCCGAATCGGCTCTCATTCGTATACGGTAAAGATATTTGGGAATTTTCTTTTTTACAGCCGCCCAGAAAGCAGGGGCAATCGTTACTGGCTGAGTGTTTCCTGGACGCAAGACTCCATACCAAGAATCTCGAGTATGCCCTTCGAAACAAAGCACAGGATAATAACTGGGACGAAAACGCTTTGCAGGATTGTAGCCAATCTTGGCTCCTTGAATTTGCCAACCGAAAACAGGTAGAACAGTAGAATCCAAATCGAAGATCAGACTGGTAAGAGGAATGGAGACAGCTATCATTTTCTGGCGCAGGAGATCGTGAACTCGAATTATCCCCTTCAATTCCGAAGGGGTAAGACTCTTGAGGAATTCCCGCAAGGTAGAAGGCTGGGGAAAATTCTCCATGCCCAAGAGACTCTGAAAACAGTTGTTGTAGTGCAGGATTCGGGTATCGGAGATACGCCGCATACCAGCTATCATTGTATAGAGTATAGCCAGAATCAAATCCGCAGGATGGTAAATACTGGTTCTGCGCTTCCAGCAGACAGAGCGTTGAAGGATACGTCTGAGTTCCAATTTTCTGCAAAATCGCTGAAAAATAAACATTCCACCGTAATGAGTAAGGGTGGGATCCTCGAAGGAAAACTCGACATTCCTGATACTTTTTCGCATATGCCAAATGAGCACCTTGAGGGTGCGTTTTTGTCAGAATGGTTTCAATCATTGGATTATAGCACTTTTTCGTCGGAAACTCAAAAACTATTGCTGCAAAAATACGGGAATTCACCGTTTTTTCAGGTTAAATCTAACCATAAACTTTTTATACGGGTATCATTGACTCATAAAGCATCTAACCGAAAATATACCTTCAGGAGGTGTATTTATGAGTCCGAAAGCCCGTATGGAATATCTTGAGTCTATTGTTATCCGCTACAGAAAATCCTCAAAGAAGAAAAAATCAATTATCCTTGATGAATTCTGTACTACTACCGGATATAACCGCAAATACGCTATTTATTTAATTTATACTTTTAAACGCTTTACCAAACCTAAACCTAAAAAGCGCGGCAGGCCTTCAAAATACAACTGCCCTGAGGTGTTAGAAGCCTTGCGCAGGATATATCTTGCAGCTAACCTGCCCTGCTCCAAGCGCCTTAAGGCAATACTGCCTGCATGGCTTAAGTTTTATCACCAAGAATACGGCCATTTATTTTGGCCGGCTGTTAAACTGCTACTTAAAATATCCGCTCCAACTATTGACCGTATATTAAAGCCATTTAAGACAAAGTATAAAACCAAAGGAAGATGCACTACCAAGCCAGGCACACTGCTCAAAGAACATATTATGGTCAAAACAGATCAATGGAACGAATCCAAACCGGGCTTCCTTGAAGCTGATACCGTTGCTCTCTGCGGCGGCTCGTTACTCGGCGACTTCGTCTATATTATAGACTACACGGATATCGCAACCGCTTGGGGTGAGCAACGCGCTGTCTTTGGCAAAGGCGAAACCGCTGTTTTAGAACAGACCAAAGATGTCGAGAATATGCTCCCTTTTAAACTGCTTGGTTTTGATTGTGATAACGGAAACGAATTCTTAAACTGGCATCTACTGCGCCATTTTAGCCAGCGCAAGGAACCTGTGCAGTTTACCCGTTCAAGGCCATACCACAAAGACGATAACGCTCATATTGAACAGAAAACCTGGACTCAAGTCCGACAGTGGCTTGGTTACTCCAGATTTGATAATCCGGCTGTTGTTCCATTGCTTAATGACTTATTCCGCAATGAATGGAGGTTGTACCATAACTTCTTTATGCCTTCGCTAAAGCTATTAGAAAAGAAACAAGTTGCGGCAAAAACCATTAAGCGTTATGATAAGCCTAAGACGCCATATCAAAGGGTATTGCAATCGCTTGATATTGAAACTTCCGTAAAACGCGCTCTCAAAGAACAATTTGAAACATTGAACCCTTTTCAGTTACGAAAGGCCATTGATGCTAAACTTAAGAAAATTTTCGCCCTTAAAAACAAGTAACCTAACTCTACCCGTATGGTTAGGTTTTATTATAAGTCAACGGGCCCGATTAAACGCGCAGACGGTTCCGCTTTGGGCGAGCATAGCAGTGTTTCCTGGGCCGGGGCAGAGGGCGATGCGCTGCGGTCGCTAAAGGTGCAGGCAGCGTCATTCTTGCGTAAAAAAGGAGCAGTAAGCCCCAAGGTTATTGAAATATTGAATCCGCTTTCTCAGTATGCAAATACTAATCTGTACCCAGATTATCTCAAAGATGAGATAAACAGACAAGAAAAGCAGGGAATAAAGTTTGTGGTGGCGCGTTTATCCGGGGCATTGGCAACCAGCTATTTTGGTGGAACTACTTATTTATCGGGTTCTCTTTTTAATCCTGATCATCCTGTTCCTTCTGGCCTTTTATATATGTATGTGCGGCATGAAGCAGAGAAGCATTCCGGGTTAGATAAAGAGGCAAAAGCTGTTGGCCGCGAGGTAGATGCCTGGAATAGTTTACCTAAGGAAGAAAGGGTAGAAGTTAAGAAATGGGCGGATTGGTATGTCTCTGATATTACAAGAAGAGGG
>PFIF01000023.1 GCA_002782605.1 Deltaproteobacteria bacterium CG_4_8_14_3_um_filter_43_13
AAACTCAAAGGAATTGACGGGGGCCCGCACAAGCGGTGGAGCATGTGGTTCAATTCGACGCAACGCGAAGAACCTTACCTGGGCTTGACATCCGCTGACAGTCCTGGAAACAGGATTTTCCCCGCAAGGGGACAGCGAGACAGGTGCTGCATGGCTGTCGTCAGCTCGTGTCGTGAGATGTTGGGTTAAGTCCCGCAACGAGCGCAACCCTCATCCTTAGTTGCCATCATTGAGTTGGGAACTCTAAGGAAACTGCCTCGGTTAACGGGGAGGAAGGTGGGGATGACGTCAAGTCCTCATGGCCTTTATGTCCAGGGCTACACACGTGCTACAATGGGCGGTACAAAGGGTTGCAATCCCGCGAGGGGGAGCTAATCTCAAAAAGCCGCTCTCAGTTCAGATTGGAGTCTGCAACTCGACTCCATGAAGGCGGAATCGCTAGTAATCGCGGATCAGCATGCCGCGGTGAATACGTTCCCGGGCCTTGTACACACCGCCCGTCACACCATGAGAGCTGACTGTACCAGAAGTCGCTCGGCTAACCCTAAGGTTCGCCTTAGGGAGGCAGGCGCCTAAGGTATGGTTGGTGATTGGGGTGAAGTCGTAACAAGGTAGCCGTAGGGGAACCTGCGGCTGGATCACCTCCTTTCTAAGGAGTCTTTCCATAGTTTAGAGTAGAGAGTTCATAGGTCGGAGTGAAAAACTCTAAACTCCGAACTCATAACTCCGAACTAAAAGGATACCTAGGTCAATACTCAGAACGGTAACCCCTTCTATGAATAAGGGAAGGCGGGTTTGAGAAGGCCCGTTAAAGAGGGTTTAAATATCCCCTTTAAGGGTCTATAGCTCTACAAAACTCCCATGGGCTAAAAGCTATAGGCCATTAGGTTAAAGTGAGGGCCTATAGCTCAGTTGGTTAGAGCGCACGCCTGATAAGCGTGAGGTCGATAGTTCAAATCTATCTAGGCCCACCAACAGACCGTAGGTCTGAATTTTGAGTGATTAGTTTTTGGTTTTAAGTTGACTAAGAACTCAGAACTAAGAACTCAAATTTGCGGAAGCAAATTTGGATGGGGATGTAGCTCAGCGGGAGAGCACCTGCCTTGCACGCAGGGGGTCGGCGGTTCAAATCCGCTCATCTCCACCAGAATGAGATGAGGGATTGACCGAAAGAAATTTTTCCATCCTGTCTGATATAAATATTTTGAGTTTTTAATTTGTTCTTTGACAATTGAATATGGATGAAGGGATGATGGCATCATTATTATGAAGGTTAAGGCTAAGGCTAAGGTTGAGAAAAAATCTTAACCTAAACCTCGACCTTAACCTCAGTAGTTTTATGGTCAAGCTACTAAGGGCATACGGTGGATGCCTTGGTGTCAGGAGGCGATGAAAGACGTGGTAAGCTGCGATAAGCTTCGGGGAGCCGCTAAACAGGCTTAGATCCGGAGACCTCTGAATGGGAAAACCCATCCCGAGTAATTTCGGGGTATCCCGTCATGAATACATAGTGGCGGGAGGCGAACGAGGGGAACTGAAACATCTCAGTACCTTCAGGAAAAGAAATCAATCGAGATTCCCTGAGTAGTGGCGAGCGAAAGGGGATGAGCCTAAATCCCGTATATGTTAAAGCCTGTGAGCGTTGTATACGGGAGGTAACGGGTTCTTATCGGAAGTCCTCACAGGGACTTCGGGGAGAATCCACTTCCATAGTCGAAGGAGCTGGAAAGCTCTGCCGTAGAAGGTGATAGACCTGTAGACGAAATGGAATTGGAATCCCTGGATAGGATACCCAAGTACCACGGGACACGGGAAATCCTGTGGGAATTCGGGAGGACCATCTTCCAAGGCTAAATACTACCTGGCAACCGATAGTGAACTAGTACCGTGAGGGAAAGGTGAAAAGAACCCCGATGAGGGGAGTGAAATAGTACCTGAAACCGTATGCTTACAAGCAGTGGGAGGACGTTGGGTTAGTTGAAGGTTCGCCTCTAGCTAATCCTGTCTGACTGCGTGCCTTTTGCATAATGAGCCTGCGAGTTACTCTATGTGGCGAGGTTAATTCCTCAAGAGGAAGGAGCCGCAGCGAAAGCGAGTCTTAAAAGGGCGATTTAGTCGCATGGAGTAGACCCGAAACCAAGTGATCTATCCATGGCCAGGGTGAAATTCGCGTAATGGCGAATGGAGGCCCGAACCGGTGAAGGTTGAAAACTTCTCGGATGAGTTGTGGATCGGAGTGAAAGGCTAATCAAACTTGGAGATAGCTGGTTCTCCCCGAAATATATTTAGGTATAGCCTCAGGACATTCGCTAACGGAGGTAGAGCACTGGATGGGCTAGGGGTCCTACCAGATTACCAAACCCAACCAAACTTCGAATGCCGTTAAGCGTTATCTTGGGAGTCAGCCCGTGGGAGATAACTTCCGTGGACGAGAGGGGAACATCCCAGACCGTCAGCTAAGGTCCCTAAAATGTGCTAAGTGGGAAAGGATGTGGAAACGCTCAGACAGCCAGGAGGTTGGCTTAGAAGCAGCCATCCTTTAAAGAAAGCGTAATAGCTCACTGGTCAAGTGGGTCTGCGCCAAAAATGTAACGGGGCTTAAGCACATTACCGAAGCTACGGACCCCGTGGAATATGAAAATTACTCCACAGGGTGGTAGGGGAGCATTCCATCATAGAGCGAAGGGTGACCGTGAGGACACCTGGACGAAATGGAAGGGATCATGCAGGCACGAGTAGCGATAATGCTGATGAGAAACCAGCACGCCGTAAACCTAAGGTTTCCTGAGCAAGGTTAATCCTCTCAGGGTTAGTCGATCCCTAAGCCGAGGCTGAGAAGCGTAGGTGATGGGAAACAGGTTAATATTCCTGTACCACCGGGTTGGCGTTTGAGCGATGAGGGGGTGCAGAAGGGTAGGTCATCCAGGTGTTGGATGTCCTGGTTCAAGCCCGTAGGTGGGAACTTTTGGTAAGTCCGGAGTTCCAATTATAAACACCGAGAGGTGATGACGTTTTCGAGTAATCGGAAGCAAGTGACTGAGCCCATGCTGACAAGAAAAGCCTCTAGCAAGTCAATCAGGTGATCGTACCGCAAACCGACTCAGGTAGGTGGGGAGAATATCCCAAGGCGCTTGAGAGAACCCTGGTTAAGGAACTCGGCACACTAACACCGTAACTTCGGAAGAAGGTGTGTCATGATCTGTGAAGGGACTTGCTCCCGGAGCAGATTGTGATCGCAGTGAAATGGGGGTGGCGACTGTTTACTAAAAACACAGGAGTCTGCTAAGTCGAAAGACGATGTATAGGCTCTGACGCCTGCCCGGTGCTGGAAGGTTAAGGGGATTCGTCATGTTGTAGCAATACGACAGAAGCGTTGAACCGAAGCCCCAGTAAACGGCGGCCGTAACTATAACGGTCCTAAGGTAGCGAAATTCCT
>PFIF01000119.1 GCA_002782605.1 Deltaproteobacteria bacterium CG_4_8_14_3_um_filter_43_13
CGATGCAGAGGCTCTCCTTTACCTTAGATGCTGAGTATCT
Source organism: Deltaproteobacteria bacterium CG_4_8_14_3_um_filter_43_13 (assembly GCA_002782605.1). Classification (GTDB taxonomy): domain Bacteria; phylum Desulfobacterota; class UBA8473; order UBA8473; family UBA8473; genus UBA8473. Next base: position 41 of record PFIF01000119.1, read on the forward strand.
CTCAAAACAATTTACAAGGAGTGACAACAGGGAATCTGCCCCTCCTTACTTTGTAGCGGATCTGAGGGGAGATTATCTTATCAGGGGTATAGGTATATTTTTAAAAGCTGACAATATCTTCAATAGAAGCTATCTCTACGGTGATGGCCTTCCTGCCCCGCCGAGGAGGTATCTTTTGGGGATAAATTATAGATTTTGAGGAGGTAGAGATGAAGATAGTATCAATTATGTGGCAGAGTTACATGAATATGCTTGTCAGGGCAGGCAGGAATGTAGGGGAATCAATAGAACTTAAGGTTTACTCTACAAAGAGGATGGAGGAGGAGCCGGAAAGGATTGAGGCGGCTATTAAAGAGGTGGAGGGTGCAGATGCCATCCTTCTCTATCGAGGAACGGAGGGGTTCTGGGAGACGATGGAGAAGAGGCTTCAAGAATTGGGTCAAAAGGTTCCCATTGTCTGTGTAGGTCATGACCCATCCACCTGGATGCTCTCCACTGTCAGGCCTGAGATCGTCGCTAAAGTCTATTCATACATTGTCATCAACGGTGAGGAGAATTTTACCAGTATGCTCCGGTATATAGCAAGAGAGATTGGTGGGATTGATACTGAGGTAGAGGAGCCGAAACCTGTCCCCTGGGAAGGGTTGTACCATCCGGATGCGCCAGGTATCTTTGGCAGTATCGAGGAATATCTGAACTGGTACAATCCCCACAATCCAGAATCCGCAAGTACTGTAGGCATCCTCTTCTCCCGCCACTACTGGGTGAATGATAATCTTGAGGTGGAGGATACCCTGATCCGTGAGTTAGAGGCACTGGACTTGAATGTCATCCCTGCATTTTCATACTCCGTTAAGGATGAGGGGCTTGGATGTAGGGGTAGTGGCGCTGTTGTCCGTGAATACTTCTTGAAGGATGATGGTGCACCCCGGATTGATGCCTTTGTTAAACTCCAGACATCTTTCTTAAGTAGCTCTCGAGACAGAGAATTTGATGATAAAGGGGTTGCTTCGGATGGTGTAGAGATCCTGAAAAGACTTGGTGTGCCGGTATTTTCACCGATAACTTCGTATTACAAAACGATAGAGGAATGGAGGGATGAACCGCAGGGGGTGGGCACTGATATAGGCTGGTCCATTGCCATGCCTGAGTTTGAAGGGGTGATTGAGCCGATGATCATAGGTGCAGCAAGTAAGGATGGTGATCTCCAGTGTCGCATGCCCATTGAGGAGAGGTGCCGCAAGGTTGCCAGACGGATTGCTAATTGGGTGAGACTGCGTCAAAAGCCAGCAGAAGAACGCAAGGTGGCCTTTATCCTCCATAATAACCCCTGTGCCTCTGTGGAGGCAACAGTTGGTGGAGGGGCCAACCTCGATACCTTAGAGAGTGTTGCTCGCATAATACACCGTATGAAAGAGGCAGGGTACAGTGTTGAGCCACCAGCCTCCGGCAAAGAATTGATAGATACCATTATGGAAAGAAAGGCTATCAGTGAGTTTCGCTGGACTACCACCGATGAGATAGTAAACAAGGGAGGGGTCTTGAAGGAGGTAACTAAAGAGGAATATGAAGAGTGGTTCAATACCCTCTCTTCCTCTGTCAAAAACCGGATGAACGATGCCTGGGGTAATCCACCAGGTGAAGAGAAAGACGGAGTACCTGCCGCTATGGTCTATGACGGTAAGATCCTGGTTACCGGCGTTAGGTACGGTAATGCCGTGGTCTGTGTCCAGCCAAAGCGTGGCTGTGCCGGTGCCAGATGTGATGGTCAGGTCTGCAAGATACTCCATGACCCTGATATCCCTCCGCCCCATCAATACGTCGCTACATACAAATGGCTTTCAAGAGAATTTGGTGTTGATGTTATTATTCACGTGGGCACCCATGGAAATCTTGAATTCCTGCCCGGCAAGGGCACTGCGCTTTCAGCAGGATGCTTCCCGGACATCGGCATAGATACCATGCCCCACCTCTACATATACAATGCAGACAATCCAGCTGAAGGAACCATTGCAAAACGAAGGAGCTGTGCAACCCTTGTGGATCATATGCAGACTGTTATGACACAGGGAGGATTGTATGAGGAACTTGAAGAACTGAACAGGCTGCTCGGAGAGTATGAGCAGGTCAAAGGGCTTGATCCTGGAAGAACCCATGCCCTTGAGCACCTCATCATGGAATCAATAAAGAAGGCAAATATTGATAAAGAGATAAAGGTCTATCTTCCCGGCAAAGATACGGAAAAGCCGGTTAGGACTGCGCTATGTGAAGTAAGTGATGAAGGCATTCATTCATTGCCTTTTGATGAAATTGCCAGGGAGGCGCATGGCGCCCTGTCAAGAACAAGGAATACCCAAATCCAGGACGGGATGCATATTTTTGGAGAATTGCCTGATGGTGAAAGGAGAGTGGATTTCATTTATTCCATCTTACGATATGATGCGGGAGAGGAGGTGTCATTAAGACGTGAGATCGCAAAAATGATGGGCTTGAATCTCGGGGATTTACTTTCCGACCAGAGCAAAATTCATCTCGAAAGGAAAAAAAGCTATGGAGAGCTGCTTGAAGAGATAGACCTTATGGGGAAAGAAATTATTCAGGAAGTTATCAGTACAAAAATTCAGGCTTAATTTCGAATAATAGAAAGGAGGTTTATGGCGATGACAAAGAGCATACAGATATCAAACAAGTTTAGTAATATTGATTGGGACAGCTTGCCCTGGACAAAAATAAAGGAGAAGATATCTGATGTAAACAGCAGGATAGAGGAATCAAAAGAAATAGACGCCCTGATTCAAGGTTTTGAGGGTGGTTATATCCTCCCTGGTCCTTCCGGTCTGATCACGAGGGGCAGGGACGATGTGCTTCCGACCGGAAGGAACTTTTACTCCCTTGATCCACACAGGATTCCCACAAAGGCTGCCTGGATAGTAGGCGAGAGGTTGGCAGAAGCGGTGATAGAAAAACATCTCAAGGAAGAGGACAGGTATCCTGAGAATATTGCCTTCTTCTGGATGTGCTCTGACATCATGTGGGCAGATGGCGAGGGCATGTCCCAGATGATGTATCTTTTGGGCGTTGAACCTGAATGGCTTTCAAACGGAAGGGTCAAGGGGTTTAAAGTAATACCCCTGAATGAACTCGGGCGTCCAAGGATAGATGTGACGATCAGGGTTTCTGGTATTACACGGGATAATTTCCCAAACTGCATAGAACTTATTGATGATGCTGTTCAGGCAGTTGCCTCTCTGGATGAGCCGGTTGAGATGAACTATGTAAGGAAACACACACTGGCTCAGATGGACGGTAATATGACATCTAAGGAGGCATGGCGGGATGCCACATTGCGCATCTTT
>PFIF01000088.1:0-832 GCA_002782605.1 Deltaproteobacteria bacterium CG_4_8_14_3_um_filter_43_13
TTCATAGCACCCTACATAAATAAAATATGTTCCATTAGAAGTTAGAAGGACTATCCCACCCCTTGTATCTGTGGCATCATTCCCATAAAAATTTGTATCTACCTCTACATAAGTATTATTAACAAGGAACGGAGAATTCCAAAGCATCCAATGTATTCCTTTAGCTGCTACCGCTTTCTTAATACTTAACTGCTGACCAGCTTCCTCTACTTCCATATAGTCATTAGGATTAGAGCCATCACCAAAAGTCCAATAACTACTCATAGAATTATCGTCAAAATCATCTGCGATAAGGAATAGCGGTTGTAAAGATGTCCAGTTCTGACTACCCTTAACCCTTAAAAAGGAGATGTCTTGAATAAATTCAGTCTTTGTAGACATCTCTTGTAATCCCCGATTTAAGTAATGGAATGCCCGAGCTGGAGAATATTCTTTTCTGGCTTTATCTCCAAGCAATTCATATATTTCGCTAAAGCAATCCTTAACTAAGATTGTTTCCACCCCCTTATCCGATGCAAAGAATCTCCAAACTACAAGTTGCAGCTCCGCTATCATCATTGACAAGATACATCTTGCTAACTTCAATTTCATCTCTATTAAAGGAAAGCGAATCGTTAGCAAGTAGACTTATTCGATCATTCGTGATAGCATTGATTTTCAAATAGCAAACCTGTGAGCTCTTGTTTCTCACCAAGAGAACTACTGCAGATTCCCCAAGGTCAGTATCAACATCAACCTCCTTGGACTCTCCCGCTGTTAAAGAAAATAGATAAGTCTTGTAATTCGTAAGCCTTCTTAGTCTCTTATATTCTAATGTTGCCGCTCCTTGCTC
>PFIF01000088.1:915-3434 GCA_002782605.1 Deltaproteobacteria bacterium CG_4_8_14_3_um_filter_43_13
CCTTTCCCCTATGGGGACATTTCTTATTCATTCTCCGATGCATATTAAATGCCTTCATGTTTCCAAATTCCTTCCCGCAACAACTATACATACACACAACTTCTTCAGGTTGTTTCTCGGCCTTAGCGGGGATAAAGTCATTCGGCATTGCTTCTACTTCCCCCCTCCCCCAATTCACCACTTTTTTCTGACTCTTCATCGCCATCCCCTTGAGTGGCTTATAATCAGAACGAGTAAATGCCAAATCAACCTCTTTAACTTCTTCTGCACTTAAAAAGTCAGAACGACTTTCTCCAATCCCAGTTCTTGACTGTTCATCTGCCATTTTATCGCCTCCATTTATTCTGGTATCAGGGCAGAGAATCTGCCCAGATAGGAGGTAAAAGAGACAAAATTCCCTACCCATATAACCAGTTTTTTAGTAACCAGCTTTAATTAAAGCCGTAACTAAAGTCCCATCAACATTATCGTCTTCCAGTGCCACGGCACAGACCGAGTCAGTTGTCCCTGCTGTCCACTTATTCCCCGCTCCCACATCACCAGCATCAGGCTGGATGAGGTCACCAGCCACAACATCGCCATCACCATTAAGTAAGATTGAGTGGACTCCAGCCTTCTGCACCCAGCAGTAATAAGTATCAGTAGCAGTAGACTTAGGAACCGCACAAAGGGCAATCCCAGCAAACTTCCTTACCCCTACCGTATTGCACTTATTACTTGCAACATTTGCTGCTGTATCCTGAAAGACTGTTATTTGGTTGGCAGCAAGGGCATCAGCGGCAAGGTCGGTATGTGTCTTGACATACTTATATGCCTTACCATCAAGACCCCTAATCTCAAGTCCTAATTCGTTTTTAGGAATTTGTCCACTACCAACCTTAACCTTATCATACTCGGTAAGCTCTTGCGGCACAATTATCTTTGTTTCTACTCCTGGCATCTTTATCCCTCCCTTAAAAGAGAATAAAGGGCTGACATAAGCCAGCCCCTTTAACTACTCTGTAAAGCCATGGTCTACTCCCAGCCGTTGACAATTAGAGGCAGTTACATTACCCATCCACGCAACTATCGCCAACCTAGCAAGCTGAGTTGGTGTTGGCGTAAATGGAAGGGTGACAAAATCACTCTCCTTATCAACTACCAGTTGGAGGTATTTTGACTGTAGCCAATATGCAGAACCTTCAGGGCAGAAACCATCATTAACCATTTCTATCCCCTTATACCAAGTATCTACATATCCGGCATCAGCCATTACCCCCTTCTTGGCTTGCTGTATTTGCATCTTCCCTTCTAATACAACCTCGTAACCGTCCTGGACAATATCGCCAGTAACTATGAGGTCAGCCTTATCTGCCCCATTCTTAGTCTTCCGATACATTTGCCTAAAGGCGGTCAGCCCACAGGTAGCGAATTTGCCATTCCAAAGAGTTCCTCCAGCAGCAACATTCTGATATTGATTCCTCCACCAGTCCCATTCAGCCCTATCAATACCCGCCAAAATACCATTGGTAGGGAGATTGGCAACAATAGCTGCTAATCCAGTAATGTCCCTTCCGCCATTTCCTGTGCCATCCAGGTAAATTTTCTCTCCAAAATCTTGAGTAAAGCTATCCTGCGTTTGCAGGGTCTTTTGCTCTAAGAGATTGACAAGTCTATGTTCACCTGAATTCTTCCTCTCTTCCTCTCTGGAGATTGAGATTGTGCCTGCTTCCTCTTTCCAGTTCCATTTACAGGCTGTAATCCCTTCCTGGGGAGTAGTATCAATCTTATCATATCCCGCTATGGATCCAACAGTAGAGTTTAGTGCATAACGCAGCTGGATAATAATGTTTGCTCCCCCATCTTCGATTCTTTTTCTACCCTTTTTGTCCAACCAATACCAAAGAGGCACATCCTTCATTATCTGGTCAACTAATGTTTTCCGATAGTTGTCCAGAGTAGTTGACATTATCGCATTGTAATCTAATGGCATTTCAATTCACCTCTCTCCTTATTTAGTATGCTTCTTCACTGCCTGTCTGTAAGCCTCCCGAAAGGATGGGGAAGTTGTTTTTACTTCAGAAATGTTAGAGGGGGAACTACTTTCAATCTCAACTTGTGCCCCCTTTTTCTTTTTCATTTCTTCGTAGGCATCATTCTTTCCCTGCTGAAAGGCATCCTCAAAGGAAACAAGCCGAAGAGCGGCTTCTATTCCATCTGAAGAATTTTTAAATACAGGGATTGCCTCAAAAATCTTCCCTATTTTAGAAGCGTGCTTCTCCAAAAGCCCTGCATATTTAGGGTCAGCTTCTAACCTCTCAATCTCTTTCTGTAGCCGAGCATCTCTTTCGGGTTGAAGCTCCTCACTCATCTGTTGCCTTACTATCCCCTTAATTACTTCTCTTTGGTCTTCAGGTGAGAGTAAAGAAAGGTCCTCTAAGGAGCTCTCTGCAGTTTCAGGAATCTCCTCGCTAGGCCCTCCACCTTCTTCTTCCGCTTCTTTTTCCTGTTCTACCTCAGCCATAATCTCGCGATAGGCT
>PFIF01000038.1 GCA_002782605.1 Deltaproteobacteria bacterium CG_4_8_14_3_um_filter_43_13
AGCTCAATATTTTCCAACCTACCCCCTCTATTTATCTGTGGTCCATCATCAGGATTAGTGTGGTATTCTGAAATCAAGTTAAGTGCCTAAAGTTATTTAAAATGGAAATTCCTGTACCTTCAAGTTAAAGCTATCTTAAATACGGGCTTTTGTCAATTCAAAAACTCCGAAGCCCTGGATAAGGAGTCCTGTCTTAATCAGTTCTACTGACTTCCCCCTCTTTTCGAGAGACAGTGTCCAAATGTTTTTTCTTTTAAAACACAAGATTCTGTGATATATATACTTGGCAGAGCCATAAGGATAGGTCAAGGATTCGAGTGAAATAAATAGAAGGCGCGTAGGACGCTAGAGTTTAGGAGGCTTCAGTGTCTGGACATTCAAAATGGAGTACCATCAAACGCAAGAAGGGTAAAGAGGATGCGAAGAGGGGAAGGATATTTACAAAATTTATAAGGGAAATAAGTGTCGCCGCCAAAACCGGAGGAGGTGACCCCGAAGGGAACCCTCGTTTGAGAACTGCCATTGCCAATGCTAAAACTCAGAATATGCCTACAGAAAACATAGAGAGAGCTATTAAACGAGGCACAGGGGAGCTGGAAGGCGTCAGTTATGAAGAGTTTACATACGAGGGATACGGCCCTGGAGGGGCTGCTGTGCTGGTAGATATATTGACTGACAACAAAAATAGGACAGTAGCAGATATAAGGCATGCCTTCTCCAAGAATAACGGGAACCTGGCAGAAACAGGGAGTGTCGCATGGGTCTTCGATAAAAAAGGGATAATAGTATTCGACAAAAACAAGGTAGAAGAAGACAAACTGATAGATTTAGCCCTTGAAGCCGGTGCAGAGGACGTGCGAGAAGGAGAAAACGAGTATGATGTCATAACGGCACCAGGAGACTTTGAAAAAGTGAAAGAGGCCATTGATAAGGCAAACTTGAATTATGAACTGGCCGAGATCAGTATGGTTCCAAAGAATACAGTTAAGTTGGATGAGAAAAATGCCCAACAGATACTCAGGCTTATGGAAATGCTGGAAGAAAGTGATGACGTTCAAAGGGTTTACTCCAACTTTGATATCCCAGATGAGATTATGGAAAAGTTAAGTACTTCTTAGTTCCTGACCCCTTTCCTAATTTCAAGTAGTGGAATGTCCCTTTAATACCTTTACTATGAATTACTATAAATATTCCCTCCCCCTTGATGGGGGAGGGGCAGGGTGGGGGTGAAGAATCGCTATGTTGCCCCCTCCCCTTAATCCCCTCCCACCAAGGGAGGGGAGACATTTTTGGTAAAGTTATTTATGAGTCAAAGCAGTAGTTATAGAAATCCCGATACATTAAGACAGGGAGTAATATGCTGGTATTGGGTATTGACCCGGGAGTTTCGGTTACCGGTTATGGGATAATTGAAGAACTTGGGGGCAGGCTTCTCCATGTTTATAATGGGGGCATATCGTCTTCCTTAAATAATCCATTCCCTCACTGTTTAAAGGAGATTTATGCTGATCTAGAAAAGATCATCTCCGATTACTCCCCCAATGTTATGGCCATTGAAAACCTGTTTTTCCACAAAAACGTAAAGACAGCGCTAAAGTTGGGACATACCAGAGGAGTAGCAATATTAACTGCACTTAATGCCGGATTGGATGTGTATGAATACAGTCCCATGGAGATAAAACAGGCAGTAGTTGGCTATGGAAGGGCCACTAAGGATCAAATACAGATAATGGTGAAAGAACTCCTGAACCTCCCTGAGATTGTTCCCTTTGATCCCTCCGATGCTCTCGCTGTGGCCATCTGCCATATACACTCTACAAATATGAGGGAAGCCTTAAAAAAGTCGATATGATTGCTCAGATTCATGGAATATTGGTTCATAAGTCTCTCGATCATCTAATCGTTGATGTTAACGGTGTAGGCTATAAAGTTCATATCCCCCTTTCTACCTTTTATCAACTTCCTGAAATAGATAACGCAGTTAAACTAAACACGTATACCCATGTTCGGGAAGACCTTCTCCATCTGTATGGTTTTTTCACCAAACAAGAGAGGGACATCTTTCAGCTCTTAATAGGCGTCTCCGGTATAGGACCCAGGTTAGCTATTAATATCCTTTCAGGGATTCCAGTGGGGGACATCTGTAAGGCATTATCAGAGGGAAACGCAAATAGGTTAAGTACTGCTCCAGGGGTTGGAAGAAAGACGGCAGAGAGAATGGTATTAGAGCTTAGAGATAAAATCGGGACGATACCCTTTTCAGAGAAACCTCCAATTGCGGCAGAAGCAGACAGGGGAGAGGTTGAGAGAGATGTTATCTCGGCCCTAATAAACCTGGGTTATAAAAAGGCGGTGGCAGAAAATGCCCTGGAAATGGCTAAAAATACCCTAAAAACCGATACCTCAGTCCTTGAGGACTTGCTAAAAGAGGCATTAAGGGTGTTATCAAAGTCGTAAGTCGTTAAACCACTAACGATTCACGATTCACGATTTACGATATAAGGTGAGTATGATATGACAAAACGGGATGTTACACCGGAACCTCATGAAGAGGATGTGTATTACGACACCAGCCTTAGGCCTAAACTGCTGGACGAATATATAGGTCAGGAAAAGATCAAGGAAAACCTCAGGGTATTTATTCAGGCAGCGAAGGAGAGGGGCGAAGCCCTGGATCATGTACTGTTCTGCGGACCTCCGGGACTTGGTAAAACTACCCTGGCGTACATAATATCCGAGGAAATGAATGCCAATATCAAGGCTACGTCGGGCCCGGTAATTGAGCGTCCAGGAGACCTGGCAGCTATCCTTACCAATCTTCAGGAGCATGATGTGCTGTTTATTGATGAAGTACACCGACTGAACCATGTAGTTGAGGAGATTCTTTACCCTGCCATGGAAGACTATAAACTGGATATAATTATCGGGCAGGGTCCAAGTGCCAGGTCTATAAAGCTGGATATCCCCAGATTTACCCTCGTAGGGGCAACAACAAGAGCAGGGTTGCTTACCTCTCCACTGAGAGACAGATTTGGAGTAGTTGCAAGACTTGATTTTTATTCACCTGATGAGCTTCAAACCATCATCAACCGTTCAGCTGGAATCTTGAACATAAAAATTGAGTCTCTCGGTGCTGTAGAGATAGCCAAAAGATCCAGAGGGACTCCCAGGGTAGCCAATCGGCTACTTCGAAGGATTAGAGACTATGCCCAGGTAAGGGCAAATGGAGTAATTACCGAAGAGGTGGCAAATGAAGCCCTGGATATGCTTGAGGTGGATCATAAGGGATTTGACAAGATGGATCAAAAGATCCTTTTGACCATAATCGATAAGTTTGGTGGAGGCCCTGTAGGGGTTGATACCCTATCTGCCGCTGTTAATGAGGCAAAAGATACCATTGAGGATGTTTATGAGCCTTTTTTAATCCAGGAAGGGTATCTCTCTCGTACCCCAAGGGGCAGGGTAGCTACAGAACAGGCATTTGAACATTTTGGAAGGGATTTCAAAGAGGGGTTACAGGGAAGGTTATTTTAAGTTCATATGTTTCCCAAAAAAACAAAGACACAACATACCTTTACAAATGCCATGCTGTACGGCACAGTTCTTTCTCTCAAGCTTCTGGAGAGATTTATAAAAGCGGATATACATACTGCCTGCGATGAAAACATACCTGATAACCCTACCCTATATGTTGTGTATTAACGGAACGGTTCTAAAATATATTATGTAATATAAATAGTTAAGAGATAATTATTGGGGTTATTAGGGGTAGTGGGGGAATTACTAAAGATGCCAAGGGCAGCAAGAATAGTCTTTTCATCAATGTCTTATCACATCATAAGCAGGAGAAATAATCAGGAGTCAGTGTTTACAAGATGGAGAGGAACATATTCCTTTTGCAATAATAATAGGATATAATTATAATAGGAACAAATAATAAATACTATTAGAGACTGTTCCGAAAAAAAACTGGAAACCCCATTTTTTTAAAAGTCAAAAGTCATTTGAGTGTACAATTTTTTCATCATTCTTTTTGCTTTTGATTTTGTGTTAGTTTTCATATCAGCAAATAGAAGGAGGACCTGACAAGCGTCCGATAGGTGTCCAATAACTCTTGCTAAATATTTAAGGTTAAAACACTTATATTTGGCCTGTTATTAGCTCGATCAAAAATGGTATATTTTCCATTATATATCAATTAGTTACAAGTTTTTTCGGAACAGTCTCTATTAATTAAATTTGGGGTGTATGCTAACGAAAATACCATGGAGGGGATGTGGGAAACCCTGAAGAATCTGTAATTGTATGGACTGACTATATGAAGTATAGAGCAGAATTAAGAGGATTTGAACTTTCAAAGGTTGAGGATATATTACGGTATTCGGGGGAAAGATATCTCGATAGCACAACCCAACGTTTAATTGTGGTAGGCAAACATGATGATAGACTGGTTATAATTCCATATGAGAAACATGGAAGTGAAATAATACCAGTCTCAATTCATGCTACTACGCGTCAACAAATTAATTTCCGACTTAAAACAGGGAGGTTCATATATGGATAAAACAAAGATGGCATATTTTAAAGATGAAGATATCCTGCATATAGTTATCTCCGAGGAAAAAGAAGCAGATAGCGTTGAGATAAGC
>PFIF01000305.1 GCA_002782605.1 Deltaproteobacteria bacterium CG_4_8_14_3_um_filter_43_13
GAAAAGGATTGGTATCTCCATAAATTTTGCCATCCTTTTAGGTCACAATACCATCCGTGCTTCGGTAATGGGCAAAGAGAACAGGAACCCTAGTAAAAAAGAGCTAGAAGATATGTGCATTGCTGTGGAGAAGGGGATGAATGAGGGTGCCTTCGGTCTCTCAACAGGTCTTATCTATTCCCCGGCATGTTTCTCTGAAATAGCTGAGATGGTTGCCCTGAACAATGTGGTAAAAAGGCACGAAGGGGTGTTTACAACCCATATGCGTAGTGAGGATGACCTGGTGTTAGAGGCAATTAATGAGGTGATTGAGGTAGCGAAACAGACCCATGTCCCTCTTCAGATATCCCATTTAAAGACCTCCAGGGAAAGGAATTGGAATAAACTGGATAGGATGTTTCAGGTTATAGAGAGAGCCATAGATGAAGGATTGGATATAACCTGTGATCGTTATCCATACATCGCTTCAAATACAGGGCTTCAGGCTATATTGCCTGACTGGACAACTGAAGGAGATAAGGAAACCAGGGTTAACAGGTTAAGAAATGAGACAGTAAGGGAAAAAATAAAGAATGAGATAGTAAAAAAACACCCTGAACCAGATTATTGGAAGACGATCGTAATATCCACAGTAGTATCAGAGAAGAATAATAAGTATGAAGGGATGAGTATTGCTGACTCCGCAGGTATGGTTGGAAAAGAGCCTTTTGATTTCACTATGGATGTCCTGATAGAAGAAGAGATGAACGTTTCTGCCAACTATTTTACCATGTCTGAGGATAACCTTGTAAAGATATACAGAAAGCCGTACATTATGATAGGGTCAGATGCTGCCTGCCGTGCCGATTATGGTCCTCTGGCAGAGGGTAACCCCCATCCCAGGGCTTTTGGAACGTTTCCAAGGGCATTGGGTATATATGCAAGAGAGAAGGGGATTATGACTCTCCCCATAGCAGTGAAGAAGATGACATCTGATCCATGCAGAAAGCTGGGTATTCAAAAAAGGGGCGAGTTAAGAGAGGGGTTTTATGCTGATCTGGTAATCTTCAATCCGGATACGATAGTGGATAAGGCTACCTTTTCTGAACCTATGCAGTATCCTGAAGGGATTGAGTATGTTATAGTTAATGGGGATATTACTGTAGAGAAGGGTGAGCATACAGGGTGTAAGAGTGGGAGGGTATTGAGAAAGACATGATTAAATGGCAGCCCCTTATTGGAATTACCTCGGATTACCATAAAGGGGGAGATATATTCAAAGGCCCGGCGTACTTTATAGGGAAAAACTATATCTCTGCGGTTAGAGAAGCAGGTGGGATACCTATAGTTCTGCCTTATAGTTCTGACAGAAAATTAGTGGAGAGCCTTGCAGAGAGGATTGACGGCATTCTTATAACAGGGGGAAATTTTGATATAAATCCTGTATTCTATGGAGAAGACCCTATTGATGAGATTGGAGAGTTAAATAATAAAAGAACCACCTTCGAGATGGAGATTGCCAGGATTGCATTGGGAAGAGATATGTCTGTATTGGGCATCTGTGGTGGTGAACAGTTGTTAAACGTAGCAGGTGGCGGCAGTCTGTATCAAGACATAAAGGCTCAGGTGAGGGGGGCTTCTAGCCATCAGCAGAAGATGTCTAAATCAGAAACACATCATTCAGTAATTATAGAAACTGACACAAAATTGCATTCAATCCTGGAGTGTGAGACCATAGAAGTAAACAGTACCCATCATCAGTCCATAAGGAAAATAGGGAAGGGGTTTATCCTCAACGCAAAGGCCCCTGATGGGATTGTGGAGGGGATCGAAAGTGACAGCCATAGGTTTGTCTTAGGGGTTCAATGGCATCCCGAGTTTCTCTGTCAGAAAGAGAAAAGGTTCAAGAGGCTTTTTAAGGCGTTTGTTAAGAGTTGTAAAAAAAGGCCTGAGATTTCTTGGATTTAGAGCCAGCGTTTGATGCCTTACCCACACAGATAAAAGCATTCCTTCAATATCACTTTGATACTTAGTATTATGATTATGAGGGTTGGGTTTGATAAGTCATTGGGACTGTTGAATAAAGGCCAAAATATGAGTTCTTAGATATTTTGTTCTTCAGTGTATAAATCTGTTATGCCCATTTATGAAGATCGGCGGCTAGCTTTACGTCTCCTTCGGGCAGCCTCGAGTCTTTTCCGTTTCTTTTTGACACTGGGTTTCTCATAAAATCGTCGGTGTTTGAGCTCCTTTTGCACACCTTCCAGTTGCATCCTTTTCTTGAGTACCTTAATGGCCTTTTCAATATCTCCCTTGACTTCTACAGCAATGGACATTAAACTTCCTTTCCCATAGCAAAACTCTGGATATTCCTACCTAAATGGAAGTATAAAGTCTTGCCAGTTAAACGATGGTTGAAACCTATAGCTATATTCTCCCCTATATTTTTTATGGAATAACACGAGAATAGAGTAATACCCCATTAAAATAAAAAACCCTCAGGATACCAGGAAGTTCTGAGGTTAAAAAATAAAAACTCTTTGGCTTCCTAAAAAGTTATGTTTTCTATGCTAAAATAAATAAATATAAAAATCAAGCACTAAATTTTTATTGTTCTGTAGCAATTGTTTGGAGAGGATAAAATTTTACCAACGACTTCTTTATGTTCTCTGCATCCAACCAGGACTTTCACATCTTCGTAATTTGCGGGATGATATGGTAGGAGGTATTTATTCTTAACCTTTACTATACGCTTTATGGATTCTTCGATCCTTGCTTCAGGCAATTTCCCTTCATCTATCGCCTCAAGGGTAGACTGAATGGCCTTTTTTTGTTTCTCTATATTATTTCCAATGAGGATAACATCTACCCCTGCGTTTATAGCATTTACTGTAGCCTCTCCAATGGGATAGTTTTTAGCTATAGAACCCATCTCCATATCGTCGCTTATAATCAACCCTTTAAATCCCAGTTTCTTTCTTAACAGACCTTTTAATATCCTCTCAGAGAGAGTGGCAGGCATAGAAATGTCCCACGCAGGGTAAAGGACATGGGCGGTCATTATTGCCTCTAAACTGCTTCCTATAGCTTCTATAAATGGTTTCAATTCTACCCCTTCCAATCTCTTGATACTGTGTTTAACCACAGGTAGCTGTTTATGGGAATCCAATTCTGTATCACCGTGGCCCGGAAAGTGTTTACCTGTAGCTATCACTCGATTTTCCTGGAGTCCTTTTATAAAGGCATTACCCAGGGTTGAGACTATAGAGGGATCTGCCCCAAAAGACCGATCTCCTATCACAGGATTATCAGGGTTTGTATTGACGTCCAGAACCGGGGCAAGATCCATATTTATCCCTACAGACCGGAGTTCCCTCGCTAAAATCCCCCCAAGGTTAAAGACCAGCTCAACAGCCTTATACTTCTCATAAGAAAATTCTGTACAGCCTTTCCCCTCTTTTTTGATTTCCTCCAACTCTTTTTCAAATATCTCTCCCAGGATGCCTGCAGGTGGGAATTGGGTGAAGGGTTCTTTCAGTCTGGATACCCTTCCTCCCTCCTGGTCGATTGATAAAAATAGAGGGGTGTCTGGTGAAAGGCTCTGGAGATCATTGCATAGATTAGCCAGTTGTATGGGGTCGTTGATGTTTCTGGAAAATAGAATTACACCACCAATCTGATAATGTTGAATTATATTCATCAGATATTTAGATACCTTACAGCCGTCGAAGCCAATCATAAACATCTGACCAACTCTATCTTTTATCACCAGTTGCCCTCCTTAGTCCTTTCTCACATCCAGTGTGTCTCTTAATCCATCTCCAAGAAAGTTAAAGCCCAGTACTGTTATCATAATAGCCAATCCTGGAAATGTGGTCATATGAGGAGCTACCAGCAGGAACTGTACCCCTTCATTCAACATGCTTCCCCAGCTTGGGGTGGGTGGCTGAGCCCCCAATCCTAAAAAGCTCAGGCTTGCCTCAGCGAGAATTACCGCCGCCATTCCAAAGGTAGTCTCTACGATCAAAGGTGAAAGGATATTCGGGAGGATATGGTGCATTATTATTCTGGGGGGCTTTGCTCCCAATGCCCTGGCAGCAACTATGTACTCTCGCTCCTTTACACGGTAAGTATCTGCCCTCTTACAATCCTGGCATAACCAACCCATCCTGTTAAACATAAAGCCAGTATCACATTATTAAGGCTTGGCCCCAGGACTGCTGTCAAGGCAATTGCTAAAAGAATACCAGGGAACGCTAAAAGGATATCCACGATCCTCATGAATAACTCGTCTATCCAGCCCCCGTTGTAGCCGGCCAAAGACCCTATAAATGTCCCGATCAGTAGTGATATACCCACTACAGCCAGTCCTACAAATACTGAGATTCTGGAACCATAGATTATCCTGCTCAGATTATCCCTTCCCAGTTTGTCTTGCCCGAGGGGATGTTCCTGACTTGATGGATTTAACCCTCCTCTTAAGCTCTGCTCAAAGGGACTGGAAGGGGCTAAATAAGGGGCGAAGACAGCCACGAATATCAATGTCCCGATTATAAACAATCCTACTATAGCAATTTTATTTCTAAACATATCCCGAAATCAACCTTGATGGCTTCATAAAAAGTCGAAAAAATCCCTCTCCCTCGATGGGAGAGGGTTGGGGTGAGGGTGACCCCCCTCCCCTTCATCCCCTCCCACAAGGGGAGGGGAAATGGGACTTTTTACGAGTCTATCAGCCTATTATCTCAATTTAATCCTGGGGTCGATATAAGAGTATGCAATATCCGTCATGAGATTTATCAAGACATAGCTGATGGATATTATTAAAACACACCCCTGTACCAGGGGATAGTCCCTGGTGTTTATAGCCTGAATGAGAAGCCTGCCTATCCCGGGCCAGGAAAAGATAGTCTCAGTGATGATTGCGCCGGCCAGGAGGGCACCAAACTGCAATCCAACTATCGTTATAACAGGAACCAGAGCATTTTTAAGGGCATGTTTGAGGATAACCCTTACCTCCGATAACCCTTTAGCCCTGGCAGCAACAATATACTCCTGGCTAATTACCTCCAGCATGCTTGCCCTAACCATTCTGGAGAGTATGGCAGCCATTCCTGTACCCAGTGTGATGGCAGGGAGTACGATACTGCGAATGCCCTCATCCCCTGAGATTGGAAACAAGCCCATATTAACAGAGAAGACAATCATCAGCATTGGACCTAACCAGAAGTTAGGCATGGACACCCCCAGGAGTGCAAAGAACATGGAAGAATTGTCCATGAAGGAATACTGCCTGATGGCAGAGTAAATCCCAGTGGGCAGGGATATTAATAATGCCATTATCATGGCTGCAACGGTAAGTTTTATGGTTGCAGGGTATCTCTTCAGAATCAGCTCTATAACTGGTTTTCCGCTGTGGAGTGAGTTGCCAAAATTGCCACTTATGACACCTCCTGCGAAGAGGAGGTATTGCTTCCCCAGAGGATCATCAAGTCGGAGTTCTTTCCTCAATGTTTCCTTATCGGCAATCTGAGCATTCTCTCCCAGCATAAGATCAACAGGGTCTCCAGGGATGAGATGAATAAGTAGGAAGACCAGGGTTAGCACCCCAAAGACGACGGGAAAAAGCAGTGTTAAGCGTTTTATTATAAAAGTCATCATAAAGTCGTGAATCGTGAATCGTAAATCGTAAATCGTGAATCGTGAATCGTGAATCGTAAATTTTTCTAATTGTCCATCCACACATCCTTCAGGGAGATAAAATCCCCCGCGGGATACACCACAAAACCATGAACTGATTTATTCATAACCGCTACATTGGTGGTATACCAGAGACTCACATAGGGAATGTCCTCTGCCAGTATCTTCTGGATCTCACTGTAAACCTTCTTTCTCCTGGAGATATCCAGTGTAGCTCTGCCCTCTCGAGTCAGTTTGTCCAGCCTTTGGTTTACATATCCTCCACGATTTGCACCATTAGGAGGTATGCTGGAAGAATGAAAAATATAATATAGCATATCAGGATCGGTAATACCAACCCATGAGAGGCTATACATATGAAAGTTCCCTGACTTTATGTCCGAATACAGGGTTCCCCATTCATAACTCATAATGTCTATGCCGATCCCCACAACCCTCAATTGCTGTTGGATAATCTCCGCTATCCTCTTTCTAAGCTGGTCAGTGGATGTCTTGAATGTCAGTTTAAACCTCGTATCTGGGCCATCACCATCAGGGTCTTTAAACCCTGCCTCATCCAGCAGTCTTAATGCCTTTGTTTTATTGTATTCAAATATCTTAACGTTTCCCTCATATGCCCAATTATGGGGAGAAAGAATTCCACTGGCGGAGGTGACAAATCCCTTTAATATATACCTTATTATTGACTCCCTATCTATAGCATGGGCAATAGCCTCTCTGACCTTTATATTCTTCAAAACAGGATCCTTTAGATTGAATCCGAGGTAAGAATAGGTAGTTCCTTCCTCTTTGATAATCTTTAAGTTATCCCTTTTCTCCAAAAAGGGGAATAAATCCGGAGGGATATCGTTCTGCAAAAGGTGGATGCCCCCCTGACTCAGTTCCAGCAGCCTGACTGTACTATCAGGCACTATCTTGAAAACTATCCGGTTCAACCCTGGTTTACCCTCAAAGCAATCAGTATTCGCCTTCAGTATTATTTTCTCGTCAGGGAGAAATCCTGTCAGTTTAAAGGGGCCGGTTCCCATGGGTTGCTTACTAAACCTGTCTGCGGATTTCTCGGCAGCATGCTTTGGAACAATCCCCATAATTGCCAGGTTTATTAAGAAAGGGGCAAACGGCTCCTTAAGTACAAATCTTACTGTATATCTATCCAGGGTCTCTATTGACTTAATCTTTTCAAAAGCGCCCATATGGGGTGATTTGAAAGAAGGATTAAGGATTGTATCGAAGGTGTATTTTACGTCTTCTGAGGTAAGCTCTGAACCATCATGAAACTGAACTCCCTCTCTTAAATGAAATATATATGTGGTTTCATTGGGGTTATCCCATCTTTTAACTATATCTGGCACGGGGTTAAAATGGGGGTCTAGTTTGAAGAGGGGATTAAACAGTATCTGGGTTAAGCGGTAGGAATTTGCATCAGTGGCATACCTTGGGTCAAGGTTAGCGGGACTGCTCTCAAGACCTATGACAAGGGTATTTCTGTCTGGTTTTGACTCTTTTAAACATGCTACAAGGGCTATTAAAAAGAAAAAAGTAAAGAAAAGTGCACCGCTGATGGTTAGGCGCTTACTTTCAATCAGAACCCGTATAAATAACGGCAAGAATATAGGTCGGTTCATTTCTATTTGAGGCTACTAAATGGGGGATGTTTGAGAGATAATAAATGGTGTCTCCGGTAAATAAGATTTCCACTTTTTCCCCCACCCGTGCCTTCATTTCTCCATCAATAACGAATATAAACTCCTCTCCATCATGCGCTGATAACTCTTGATCAGGCGTCTCTGGTTCCAGCTTTACAATGAATGACTCCATGTGTCTGCCCTTTACATCAGAGGCAAGGGACATATAGGTGTAATTGTGTCCTTTTTGCGATGCCGATCTGGAAACTACCTTCCTTTCACCATGACGTACTATAGAATAGGTTTTTTCTCCTTCTTCTGCAGTGAGTGTGCCAAAGACTGTTTTTAGGGATTTGGCAAGTTTTATGATGGTTCCAATCTGCGGGGAGACAGTTTGATTTTCAATCTGTGATAGCAAATCAATAGGGAAACCTGTCTTGGTTGAAAGTTCTTCAAGGGAGATTCCTTCTGTTTCTCTTATCTTTTTAATCCTCTCACCAACCGATTCAACTATATCTGGGCTCTCTTTATCCTCAAAGTGCTCAGTTAATTCTTTTAAAAAATGTTGGTATCTTTTGCTGTCTTCCCCGGGCATAGTCATAAAGTCTCCTAAAAGTTTTCTCTGTTCATAACCGATAATTTATGTATTTAATGTACTTGGTGAAAAAAGTCAATTAATTTTCTTTAGTTGTCTGGAAAAGGGAACTCCCTTTCCCCTTCCCTATCATAATCTAACCCGTCATTCATCCTCATAATACCGATTATCTCTGCAAAAGTAGCGTCGGCTTCCAGTGCCTCGAATACATATGGAACGAGATTTTTACCGGGATCGGAAGCTGCCTTTTGTAGGTTCTTGATTTTCTCCTTGAGGTTTTTGTAATTCCTCGTTTCCTTAAAATTCCGATAGTCATCCAGATATTGATCGACATCTGAAGTATCCGGAGAGCATACAGCTTCGGTTTGAAGTCCTCTTCAGTAGGTATCTGGAAACGATTTACACCTACGACGGTTCTCTCTCCGTTATCGATCTTTCTCTGAATATCCAATAGCCCCTTCTTTACTTCTTCATGAACCCAGCCATTCTGGAGCGCCGCCATCCAGCCGCCCATCCCCTCAAT
This sequence comes from Deltaproteobacteria bacterium CG_4_8_14_3_um_filter_43_13, assembly GCA_002782605.1. Classification (GTDB taxonomy): domain Bacteria; phylum Desulfobacterota; class UBA8473; order UBA8473; family UBA8473; genus UBA8473. The sequence goes on from PFIF01000305.1 coordinate 8,423, forward strand.
TTTGTCAACCATAGCTTGAATCTCTTCTTCCAGTTTCGAGGTCAACCATTCTACATAATAAGAACCTGCCAGAGGGTCGGCGACACTGGTAACTCCTGACTCGTAGCGTAACACCTGCTGGGTTCTTATCGCCACCCTTTCTGCCTCCTCCGTCGGAGTGGACCATGTTTCGTCGTAACAGGCGACTTGGAGTCCCATGCAACCGCCAAGAATGCCGGCCAGACCAGCGATACCCCCCCGCGCGATATTAACCAGTGGTTGTTGACGGGTGCAGACCGTGCCCACAACAACCCCATGCGCTCGCAGACACATAGCCTTGGGGTCTGTGGCACCCCACTTTTCCTTCATGGTCCGCGCCCAAATTCTCCGGGCAGCCCTCAGTTTGGCTATATGTTCGAAGAAATCCCGGTCCAGAGCGACAACGGGGCTCAATCCCCGTCCTATGGCGTTTATGTCAACACTTCTTTTCAGCATCTCTCGAATCAGTTCATCTCGACAGGCATATAAGCCTGAGACAGCGTGGGCAGAGGATAATTCCAGCACATGCTTAACTCGTCCATCGGCAGATCCTCAGTCATAGTCTCAACATCCCTCAAATTATGCAAAGCTACACCGCAAACCCCAAATTGACCTTCAGCATAGGGCTGGTCAGGCTCGATACCATACCATGTTGGAGTATCCATTTCACAGTCCACCGCATTTGCCCCGTGCGATAGTACAAACTTGAGCCTCTCATTCTGCCTTTTTGGTGTTGATAAGCCAATTATCTGTCTGATATTCCAGAGTTTACCCCTGTACATTTGGGGATGATGACCTCGTGTGAAGGGATATTGACCGGGTAGACCGATATCCTTGTCAAAGTCGATTTGTGAGATGTCATTCGGGGTATATACCTCTTTAACTGGAATACCTGAAGGAGTAGTGAAATCGGTGACTGCTTCCCGATAGGCTTCTTTGATCTTTTTTGCCGTGATTTTCTTAGATTGATTGCTCATCGAAATCTCCTCTCTATAACCTGAAGGTTAAAAAAGTGTATTTAAAAGGTGAAACTTTTCATGAAAAATGATCTTCCTCTGGTATCCGGTGAGGGATAACTACCTTTCGATACTTTAGATTACCCAGCAGGGCAGCAAAGGTCAAGCTAAATTATTTTCTATTTTATTTTCTATTTTAGGTGTTTTTTGGAAAATTGGGAAGAGTCAGGGGGGTAAGCTCAAAACTTTCTCTTTCTCTCCAGTGAAAATTTTGATAGTATTCTGTTTTATTTATAAAAGGAGGCTTTATATTATGTCTCACTTAAAAGGCTATGCAGGCGGCAAGATAAGGGATGCAAGTCACTTTTGGACCAGAGGTGCAGATACCAGGGAGGCTTTAAAGAAAGAGTTGGGTAATTCTTTCAGGATAGTTTCCATAGGCCCGGCCGGTGAAAACAGGGTAACCTTTGCCATACTCCTGGCAGACAATTATCTGGCCAATTATGCATACCGGGATGACAGAGGATCGTGTGGGAGATCCTACCCTTGAGAGCAAGGTCTACTCAGCCGTTACAGGAAAAGAGATAGACGAAGAGGGACTTTACAGGATTGGAGAGCGGATATTCAATCTTCAGAGGGCTATCCTTATCAGAGAAGGTCATAAAGGGAGGGAAGACGATGCCCTTGAGGAGTTCAATTTTACCGTACCCCCGAAGGGTGATTTTTTGAATGAAGACTGTTTGCTTCCTGGAGAAGACGGCAACCCGTTTTCCAGAAAGGGTATGGTGGTAGACAGAAAAGAATTCGAGAAGATGAAGGATGAATACTATAGTATCAGAGGTTGGGATGTCTCTACCGGTTTGCAGACATTGGGAAAATTGAGAGAGCTTAAATTATTGGAAGGTGTTGTCTGAGCAATCTCCCATCTGGTGACCCAGGGTATCATTAACTTTCTTGAATTTATCGAGATCAAGCAATTAAGCCCAGGCCCCGCCATTCACATAAATCGATTGAGCCGTAATATATGAGGATGCGTCAGAGGCAAGAAAGACTACAGTTCCTACAATATCTTCAGGTTCAGCAATACGACCGAGTGGGATGCTTCCGGATATTACCTTTGCTATATCTGGATTACTCCATAAGGGTTTGCTAAAATCAGTTTTTGTTAAACCGGGTCCAACCGCGTTTACATTAATCTTGAACGGTGCCCATTCCAGTGCCATAGATTTGGTAAGCATCTTTAAGGCTGCCTTACTGGTACTGTATGCCCCCATGCCGTTCTCAGCCTTTTCTGCCCCAACCGTTGTTATGTTTATAATCCTTCCGCCTCCCTCTTCCTTCATTACCCTGGCTGCTTCCCTGCTTAAGATAAAGACAGCCTTGAGATTGGTATTGAATATCCTATCCCAGCCCTCTTCACGAAGCTCCATCAGTGGTCTCAAATAACTGGTGGCAGCGTTGTTTACCAGTATATCGATCCTTCCAAACCTCTCTTTGGTTTTTGCTACGAGGTTTTCAATATCATCCTTTTTTGTCACATCTGCCACTATGGCAAGGGAGTCTCTCTCCATCTTTTTTATCTCCCCAGAAACCCCTTCCAGATCAGGAAGATTCCGGCTACATACCACTACGTCTGCCCCAGCCTTTGCCAACCCTAAAGCTATAGCACGCCCTATCCCTTTGCCTCCGCCTGTAACAATTGCTACCTTATTGTCTAATGAAAATTCTTGCAGCATTTAATCGTAACCTCCTTTCCTCTTTTTTAACTATCAAAATAGCATAAAAGCAAAGAGATACCAATAGCCAAAATAAGCGTTCAGCAAAAAGCTTTCAGCAAAACGAATCCTGTCACTCACAAATAGAAATATCCTGTTTTCATAGTGGTAAAATAGTCTATTTAGTCCACTCTGAAAAATTCCCTTTTCCGCTCTCTAGTGCAGGTTTTTTGACCCATCTATGACTCGCTACAAGCAGTTTGCAGGGATCAGTGAACAGGGATCAGGATGGATCACATAAGTTATACCAACTGCTGGAATAAAATAGAGGAAGTTTTGGATCCAAAAGGAATGGTCCCCATCTTTGAAATGGCTCCCCGGGTAGGATTCGAACCTACGACCTAGTGGTTAACAGCCACCCGCTCTGCCGGTTGAGCTACCGGGGAGTAATGGAAACTAAATTTTATGAGATCTTTGCACAATCTGCCCAGAGCTTTGAATAAGGGTACTTTTCCAACTCTCTCTTTTTATAATAAAAAATGGACTATATTAAGTATCCTCTTCCTTCTCCTTTGTCAAGGATTTTTTAAGAGTTTGCAATCTAAACTTGAAAAGTAGACACCTGAAATGTTGTAGCCTTGGATCAAAAACGGAGGTTCAAGGCTATGGTTCAAGTACACCAAAAATTTACTGATGAAGCTACTCCCCAATGGAAACAAGTCCTCGATGACTGCTATGTTAAAGTTACTTATGCCTTATCACCTCAAGCTAAAGGTAAAATTGAACATCCTTATCAATGGCTTCAAGATCGGCTTGTGAGAACCTGTGTCCGGTAAGATGTTAAAGATATCTTTTGCCTCAGAACCACAAGAGTCATTGATGTCTATAGGAACATATCTTGTTCACTTTTCAAGTTTAGCTAAGAGGGCATTTTAAAATATCCGGTTTGGCAATTCTTTTATCCAAACTCATTCGATCCAAAAAAGATATTTATATTGTATTAAATCCAGGCAACTTTATTTTCGAATTTCATCACCTTTAAAGACATGGGGGATTGAATTATGAAACACCTTTTGATAAACTTAAAAAGTTACCGAATTGACTGAGCGTACATCTTACAAAAACCATAGGAGTAATCATGAACAGAGAAGAAATGTTGGGGAGAATTGCCGATTCTACTCAAGAGTGGGATTTTATTGTGATTGGTGGAGGAGCCACAGGTTTGGGAATTGCAGTAGAAGCTGCATCTCGCGGCTTCAGGGTCGTACTTCTTGAACAAAACGATTTTGCTGCCGGGACTTCTAGTCGGAGTACCAAGCTTATACATGGCGGAGTTCGCTATTTACAGCAGGGGAATATTTCTCTCGTTTTGGAGGCTTTAAAGGAACGCGGGATATTGAAACGAAATGCACCGCACCTCGTTCACGATCTTCCATTCATCGTTCCCACATACGATTGGTGGGAAGGTCCATTTTATGGTATTGGTTTAAAACTATACGATATCCTGGCTGGAAAAGAGGGGTTTGGTTCTTCGAAAATCCTTTCACAGGAGGAAACCGTAAAGCGAATACCAACGGTCGAGACTGATGGACTGCGAGGTGGAGTAATATATTATGACGGACAATTCGATGATTCCCGGCTGGCTATCAATTTAGCACAAACCGCTGCTGAGCAGGGCGGCACGCTCATTAACTACATGAAAGTAATAAAATTGCTTAAACAAAATGATCTTATATGTGGCGTCGTAGCTCATGATTTAGAGAACAACCAGGAATATGAATTGAAATCCCGTTCGGTAATTAATGCAACAGGGGTTTTTAGTGATTCTATCCGTAAACTAGATGAACCCATGGCACCGCCTATCATACAGCCCAGTCAGGGTACACATATTGTATTGGATAAGTCTTTTCTGCCTGGTGAAACGGCGATCATGGTGCCACACACGGATGATGGTAGGGTGCTTTTTGCTATCCCCTGGCACAATCGGGTAATCGTTGGTACTACCGACACACCAGTGCTAAACCTACTTTTAGAACCCTTGCCTATGGAGCAGGAAATTGAATTCCTATTAAAACATGCCGCTCAATATCTCACTAAGGATCCTAATCCGAATGATGTTCTCAGTGTTTTTGCAGGGTTGCGTCCATTGGTGAGTAGCGTTAAAAACCTTGAAACTGCAACCATTTCGCGGGAGCATGTCATATCGATTTCGCGAACAGGATTGATAACAATTGCCGGCGGAAAATGGACTACTTACCGCAAAATGGCGGAAGAAACCATAGATCAAGCAATTGTTGTTGCTCAACTGGAATATCAACCCTCAGTCAGCAAAACTTTACAAATACACGGCTATCATAATCATGCAGATAGATTCGGAAAACTAGAAGACTATGGCTCGGATGCAATCGAGATTCAGAATTTGGTAAAAAAGGAACCCCATTTAGGTGAACCGTTACACAACGATTCAATCATCTGTGCAGAAGTGGTATGGGCGGTAAACAATGAGATGGCTCGAACTGTTGAAGATTTTTTGGCACGCCGCCGCCGTATTCTATTTTTAGATGCACGTGCCAGCCTTGAGACGGCCCCTGCTGTAGCAAAATTGATGGCTACAGAATTGAAAAAAGGAACAAAGTGGCAAAAATCACAAATCGAATCATTTCGAAAGACAGCAAATAACTATTTAATTCATTAGTTCATCCTGAAAAATGAAAAAATTTCCTTTGGAGCGATCATGAGCAGGATTTTTGGGGAACCCATCTTGACGAAGCGAAAGATAAGCATTTTCAGCTGTTTGAGCCCGAAGGGCGAGTTCCTGAAAATGCCTGAAGCGAGTCATAGATGGGTCAAAAAACCTGCACTAGAGAGCGGAAAAGGGAATTTTTCAGTGTGAACTCATTAGTATCTTATGCATGCAGTTAATTAAATCCTTTACTCCAACGGTTGCTATGCCGGTCATGGTATTATAAACGATGGGGGCAGGTCTTGGGAAATCACTTTTGCTGTCAAAAACTTACTTTTCAAGACCTGACCCCTAGACAACTCATAACCCAAAACTCAGCAAATTCATGGTCAAAGCAGAAAGAAATCGAGTTCATATAGGAAATAGAGGGATACTTCCCCTCGTATTATGGTCAATTTCTTATCTCATCAAAAAAGGGTGTTCTTTTTTCTTCAACACATTTTACGGCATA
>PFIF01000111.1 GCA_002782605.1 Deltaproteobacteria bacterium CG_4_8_14_3_um_filter_43_13
AGGTTTTTGTGCTTCTCTGTAATATTGAACATCCGTGTTGAACAATAAGAGAAGAAAAACCTATCCTAAAACTGAATTATTGAACAGGCTCTAATAGTGAAAGCAATGAAGACTTTTTCTCCAACCTCGGTCAATCCCTTCCAGTTAGAAGAAGTTTCAGAAATTGGGTGTCTGAGAAATTTTTGATAGAAAGTGATTCAATCAAGAATTTTATTGAGGAAGTTGTAAAGGATAAGGATGTTGAGCCATTTTGGAAAGACGAAATAATAATTTCCGTACTGCTTTCTGATCATTCTGATTACTTCTTTGAAGTTTGCAAAGAAGAGCTATTGAAAGATACCCAAGAGCTTTTAAAAAGATTGACTTTTCTCATCAGAATTGCATGTAAAGAAGTTGATGCAGATGTATTTCAGAACCTTGGGCTAAAGAGGGTTAACCTATTCCATTTAAAGTATGTTTTAACAAAACCAAAAGGAAGAGGCTGGGAAAGTCTTATCAAATTCGTATATGAAAATTTAGATCAAATTGGCATTAGCAGTATCTATTTTTTCTTGCCAATAATTCAAGATTGGAGCAGTAAAAATAAAGAAGGGGGAACCGTCCGATACGCTGGTTTGATAGCGTTGCAATATTACGAATGGCTGATTCAGGAAGATAAATTTTATTCCCATGACGAAGCTAAAAATCAACTTTTATTTACCATTATATACAGCTCATCCGAAATCAAGGACGAGCTAGAGAGGATTTTTGAAGAAGTCATAAAGAATAAATGGAAGAGCCACAGAGACCCGTACTATGATTTATCTAAAGTAATCTTAACTAAGATTGAAGGGCTACGTGCTTCAGAAGTCCTCCCAAAATATGTTTTACAACTGGCAGATTTATTCTGGTATTCACTTCCGGAGGAAGATTATTACAGGTATTCAGTAAATAAGGTTGAAGATAGTTTTAATATAAAAGAATCTCTTACCGAATATTTTCCGGCAAGTGCCTATCAAACTCCAAGCTACTGGCTTCTTCAGTTCGCACTGCGAGAAACCATAGATTTTATAATCCAGTTCACCAACAAGACTGTCGAAGCCTACGCATCATCGGATCTGGATGAAGGTCAGGTGGAAGAGGTCGAGGTTTGTATCGAAGACGGTGAACCTGTCAAACAATACATTAGCAATAGACTTTGGTGTGTTTACAGAGGATCTCAGGTTTCTCCCCACATTTTAGAGTCAATGCATATGGCTTTGGAAAAGTTTTTTCTTGAACGGGGAAAAAACACAGATTCCAAAACGCTTGAATGGTGGCTTTTGTATCTCTTAAAGAATTCAAATTCGGCTTCTATTTCTGCCGTAGTTACCAGCATTGTTTTAGCTTTTCCGGATAAGACATTTAATGTTGCAAAAGTCCTCTTTAGAACTAAGAAATTCTTTTTGTATGACACGACAAGATGGGGTTTGGAACAAAGTCATAAAGGCTCTTTAGAAATTTTAAAAAGCGGATTCGGGATCAATTATAAAAATGAAATTTATGAAAATGAGAGAATCAACGCTTGTGATGACGAGCATAGAAAATTTGCCCTTGAGCCTCTTTGTTTAAATTATCAGATGTTTCGATCTGAGGGTGTAAGCGAAGAAGAGGCTGAGGAAAGACAAAAGGCCATATGGAATATTCTAGATGAACATTACAGCCAATTGCCGGAGAAATCGAAGCAGACCGGAGCAGACAAAACATGGAGACTTTATCTTGCGAGAATGGATCGCAGGGAGATGAGTCCAACCACAGAAGAAGTTGATGAGGGGATTGCAATACAATTTAATCCAAAAGTCGATCCTGAATTATTGGAGTATAGCGAAAAATCGATTCAACGAAGTTCCGCTGCGATGAAATACATGTCATTGAAGATATGGGCGGAATTAAAAATGAGAAATGAGGAAGGTTATAAGAAATACGAAAAATACGAGAATGACCCCAAATTAGCTCTTCAGGAAGTAAAAGAGATCGTTTCAATATTGACCGGTGAAGAAGATTTAGATGCCTCGGGAGACTTATCTCAAGGGGATGAAGCTTTTATCCTAATGAATGCTTCGATACCTGGCACTGTTTGTTCAGTATTGGTGAAATATCACATAAAGACAATGACTGAAGAAGAGCAAGCATATTGCAAGGATATTGTAATGGATACAGCTTTGGCATCACTTCGGCCTGGATATAGATACCAGATTGGTGACGGATTGCAGTCTGCAATTTCAGTTCTCCCAATCTTACTATATAACTTTCCAGATGATAAGGATCTTATAAAAACAATCTTGCTACCTACTCTTTTTGATGAATATCCAGTTGATATGGGAAACACTAGCTTCAATGCTTTTGCTATCAGGACTATTCACGAATTATGGGAAACTAACTTTGAAACTGCTCAGTCTTTATTGCTTGGATATTTACTATTAAAGCCAAAGTATGAAGAATTTCAGAAAAGGCTTCGTGAGGAAAATATTAAGGAAGGTGTTTATGGGCGATCAGAAAATAAAGAGATTGATAAATTTATATCTGAGAACGAACAGCCCCTTAACGATGTTACAGAAAGTAACATCTCTCTAGATGAAATAGGCGGCATTAAAGAACTAGTACCATGTAACATCTATAATATCGGATAAAGACGTTTCAGTTTGATCCGAGCGTCTGATGTCGTAAATTGCCAGTCAATTTTTCTGGCGCTGTTATTTCGGTCTCTTTCCCATGCAGCCACTTGAGTTTGCATGGTTGCCATGTCAGGAATCCGGCGATCAAGACATTGTCCTTTGAGGACGCTGAGTTCGATCTCCGCCATGTTCAACCAGCTGCCGTGTTTTGGCGTGTGATGGATATCCAGACGTTCCGCCAGACGTCTGGCTTCCTTGGGTTCGAATGTTTCATAGAGTGAGGCAATACTGTGGGTGTTCAGATTATCCATGACCAGGCGTACCTTGATCGCTTCCGAATAGCGTTCATCAAGCATCTGTTTGATCTGTATCGCCCAATCCTTTCTGGTACGACGTTCCGTGACCGCCACATGTCTTTTGCCGGCCAGTGGTTCCACTTCCATAAATATTTCCGCCACCCCGTTTCTCACGTATTCGTCGTCAATGCGTGCCGGCTGTCCAGGTGCGCACGGTATTGGCTCGCGGACTTCGCCAATCATTTGTTTGCAAGATTCATCCATGCACACCACCGGGTAGTCAGGATCATACGGCATGTGATAAATTTCCAAAACATCCTCCATATTGGCTAAATGTCAATGGGAAAGTAAAAGTGTACCAATTTCGGGAATTGAAAAGTGTACCACCTACCCCCATGATGGTTGTTCTTTAAGCAGTTAAGACGGTC
>PFIF01000024.1:0-515 GCA_002782605.1 Deltaproteobacteria bacterium CG_4_8_14_3_um_filter_43_13
CCATCCCCCGGATTTGGAGTCCGGCGCTCTAGCCATTAGAGCTACTGGCCTACTTAGCCACCTGAAGTAGACTTAACACAACATTTGAAAACCTATAAACAAACCTCTGGTTAAGGTTGCCACAAGGAGGCAGGACAAACAAATAACAATAAGAACAAGAGCTTAAATAAAAACAGAGCCACGCTCAGCGTGGCATACCAAAAACACTCCAATAAATAGAAATGGTAGGTAACTTATTTGGTTTCCCTATGAAGGGTATGATTACGGCAGAACCTACAATACTTTTTGAGTTCTAGTTTATTAGGTGTAGTTCTTTTGTTTTTTGTCGTTGTATAGTTCCTCCTTTTACACTCACCACAAGCAAGGATAATAATCTCTCTCATATCTAAATCTTTTCATTTAATTATTTGACTTTAATTGCCTTAAACCAAAGCCATTTATTTATTCAACAATATCACTTATCACACCAGCGCCCACAGTTCTGCCACCTTCACGAATAGCAAACCTCAACTCCT
>PFIF01000024.1:547-1597 GCA_002782605.1 Deltaproteobacteria bacterium CG_4_8_14_3_um_filter_43_13
TTACCATCTCTACTCCCTCAGGTAACGTAACTACCCCTGTAACATCTGTTGTCCTAAAATAAAACTGCGGCCTATAACCATTGAAAAACGGGGTGTGCCTGCCTCCCTCTTCCTTAGCCAATATGTAAACCTCTGCCTTAAATTTCTTGTGAGGTGTTATGCTGCCAGGCTTCGATACAACCTGCCCACGCTCTACATCATCCCGCTTTGTACCCCTAAGCAATACTCCTATGTTGTCCCCAGCCTGCCCCTGATCTAATATCTTCCTGAACATCTCAACCCCTGTACAGACTGTCTTCACTGTCGGCCTTATTCCCACTATCTCAACTTCATCCCCTACTTTGATTATCCCACGCTCAGCTCTGCCTGTCACTACTGTACCCCTGCCAGATATGCTGAAAACATCCTCTACTGGCAGTAAAAACGGCTTGTCTATGTCTCGAACTGGCTCAGGAATGTAGGCGTCTACCGCATCCATTAATTCTAATATGCTCTTACAATTATCACACTCTCTCTTGCCACAACCACACTCCAATGCCTTAAGCGCTGACCCCGATACAACTGGTATCTCATCCCCAGGAAAATCATAATCACTCAAAAGCTCTCTAACTTCTAACTCCACTAACTCCATTAACTCAGGATCGTCTACCATGTCCGCCTTGTTCAAATATACGACTATGTAAGGCACTCTAACCTGCCTGGCTAGTAATATGTGCTCTCTGGTCTGAGGCATGGGACCATCCGCAGCACTGACTACTAGAATGGTACCATCCATCTGCGCTGCACCTGTAATCATGTTCTTTATGTAGTCCGCATGACCAGGACAGTCTATATGCGCATAATGCCTCTTGTCTGTCTCATACTCCACATGCGCTATCGCTATGGTTAATCCACGCTCCTTCTCCTCTGGCGCATTGTCTATGCTATCATAAGACCTGAACTCCGCAAAGCCCTTATTGCTCAATACTCTGGTTATGGCTGAGGTCAATGTTGTCTTGCCATGATCAACATGACCTATTGTACCTATGTTAACATGCGGCTTAGTCCTCT
>PFIF01000024.1:1663-4785 GCA_002782605.1 Deltaproteobacteria bacterium CG_4_8_14_3_um_filter_43_13
ACTGCATAGTATAAGTGGCCCTGCCTTGTGTAGCCGATCGTAAGTCGGTCGAATAACCAAACATATTAGCCAGTGGCACCCTACTTTCTATAATCTTCCAGCTTGTCCTAACATTCATATCTAAAACTTTCCCTCTTCTAGAAATAAGATTGCTAACAACATCACCAATAAATTCCTCCGGAACCATTACTTGAACGGCCATAATAGGTTCCAATAAAATCGGCTGGGCCTTCTTTGCCCCTTCTTTAAAACCTATAGAGCCGGCAATCTTAAATGCCAATTCTGATGAATCAACATCATGGTAAGAACCATCGTATAGTGTAACCTTTACATCTACTACAGGATATCCAGCTACCCCCCCCCTCCCCATAGCCTCGATTACACCTTTTTCTATTGCAGGGATATATTCTTTAGGGATACTCCCCCCTATAATTTTATTAACAAACTCAAAACCTGCCCCCCGTTCTTGAGGCTCTAATTCAAGCCGTACATCTCCATATTGGCCACGTCCTCCGGACTGACGAATAAATTTACCATCTGATTTAACGGACTTAGTAATAGTTTCTTTAAAAGCCACCTGAGGTTTACCAACATTAGCAGCCACCTTAAATTCCCTGAGTAATCTGTCAACAATTATCTCTAAGTGTAACTCACCCATCCCAGAAATAATAGTCTGATTTGTCTCTTCATCTATACGGACATTGAAAGATGGATCTTCTATAGTTAATCTATGAAGTGACTCTGCCAGTTTTTCTTGATCAGCCGTTGTCTTAGGCTCAATTGCGACAGACATCACCGGATCAGGGAACTCAATGGATTCTAAAATTACTGGATCGTTTTTATCACAAAGAGTATCACCTGTAGTAGTATTTTTTAAACCAATGGCAACGGCAATGTCCCCTGCATAGACCTCTTTAACTTCCTCCCTTTTGTTGGAATGAACCTTTAAAAGCCTACCAATCCTCTCCTTCTTATCCTTAGTAGAATTATATACATATAAACCCTTCTCAATAAACCCGGAATAAACTCTAAAGAAGTACTGCTGACCCACAAATGGATCATTCATAATTTTAAAGACCAAAGCTGAAAAAGGGGCTTTATGGTCTGCCTCTCTTATAACTTCTTCACCATCAGGGTTCATCCCTTTAACTGGCGGAACATCTTTAGGAGAAGGAAGATAGTCAACAATACCATCTAATAAAGGTTGGATACCTTTGTTCTTAAATGCTGCACCGCAGAATACAGGAACAAGCTTATTAGCTATAGTTTCACTCCTAATTACTTGATTAAGCTCTTCGTTGGTGATAATTTTCCCTTCCAGGTATTTACCCATTAATATATCATCTTGCTCAGCCACAGACTCAATAAGCTTCTCTCGATATTCCAAAGCAAAATCAGTTAAATCTGGGGGGATCTCCTCTTCTTTAAATTCTGCCCCTAGAGTGCTTTCATCATAAACCATGGCCTTCATTTTAATCAGATCAACAACACCCCTGAAGTTTTCCTCCTTGCCAATAGGCAACTGTAGAATTATGGGATTGGCCTGTAGTTTATTTTTCATCATATCGATCACATGGAAAAAATCAGCTCCTACTCTATCCATCTTATTTATAAAGGCAATCCTTGGGATATGATACTTGTCCGCTTGCCCCCAAACAGTCTCTGATTGGGGTTCAACCCCTCCTACCGAGCAAAATGTAACCACAGCTCCATCTAAAATGCGTAAAGATCTCTCAACCTCTATAGTAAAATCAACATGCCCAGGAGTATCGATAATATTAATCCTGTTACTATTCCAGAAACAAGTTGTAGCCGCAGAGGTTATGGTTATACCTCTCTCTTGTTCCTGCTCCATCCAGTCCATGATGGCTGATCCATCGTGGACTTCACCCATCTTGTAAGAAACACCAGTATAATACAGTATTCTTTCAGTAGTTGTAGTTTTACCTGCGTCTATATGCGCCATAATCCCTATATTTCTTGTGTTTTCTAACGGAACTAGTATCGCCAAATTTATGCCAACCTCTAAAACATAAAAAAACTTAAACTAAAGATTGAATAGACCAAAAACAACTAACACTCCTTCTATCAATAAGTCTAAGTCTAATCCCAAGATTAAGAATTCTTTAACCACACCAATTTGTGAAGATGGGCACTATCTTACTGGAAAGACCTATGGCCTATTTCTACCAACGGTAATGGGCAAAAGCCTTATTGGCTTCAGCCATCTTATGAGTGTCTTCCTTCTTTTTGAAAGCTGCGCCCCGGCTATTTGCGGCATCAAGAATTTCCGCAGCTAATTTTTCTGCCATTGTTTTTTCTTGTCTTTTTTTAGCGAAATTTATTAACCAGCGTATCCCCAAAGCGACTCGTCGCTCAGATCTAACTTCCATAGGTACTTGGTATGTCGACCCACCAACACGGCGAGATTTAACTTCAATAACTGGCTTAACATTGTCCAAAGCTCTTTGAAAAATCTTGATAGGATCAGACTTTGTTTTCTCCCTAATTATATCAAAGAAGCCGTAAGTTATGGATTCGGCTAAACTCTTTTTCCCCTTCAGCATAATTATATTTATAAACTTTGCTACGTTTATATCTTTATACTTAGGGTCCGGCAAAATATTTCTTTTAGGAACTTCCCTTCTTCTAGGCATCTATATACCCCACAGGTTTTGAATAACTAAAGATTTATTGCTAAAACTTACTTCGGTTTCTTTGCCCCGTATTTAGAACGGCTTCTTCTCCTGTCCACAACTCCTCCAGAATCCAGAGTTCCCCTAATAACATGATATCTAACGCCTGGCAAGTCTTTAACCCTTCCACCTCTGATTAAAATCAGAGAATGTTCTTGCAGGTTATGCCCAACTCCTGGTATATAAGAAGTAACCTCTATACCATTAGTCAGTCTAACCCTCGCTACTTTTCTCAGTGCTGAATTGGGTTTTTTAGGCGTCGAGGTATAAACTCGAGTACAAACACCCCTTTTCTGTGGCGAGTTCCCTAAAGCAGGGGCATCCGTTTTTTTCTTTACCCTTTTACGCCCCTTTCTGACCAATTGGTTTATAGTAGGCACATTAACTCCCTTCTAAAATTGACTGCTTCGTAAAAAGTCCATCTGC
>PFIF01000160.1 GCA_002782605.1 Deltaproteobacteria bacterium CG_4_8_14_3_um_filter_43_13
TATGTTGCCCCCTCCCCTTAATCCCCTCCCACCAAGGGAGGGGAGACATTTTTGGTAAAGTTATTTATGAGTCAAAGCACTAGAGATGTTCGATTCGACGATTTGTGCATTGTATGCAATCATTTTTTTGGTGTGTCTCGTCAAAGTGAGAGCAGCCATAGAATTTACAAAACCCCATGGCAAGGCGATCCTCGCATAAATATTCAGACCCATAAAGGAAAAGCCAAAGCATACCAGGTGGAACAGGTGCTATTGGCAATTAAAAGATTGGAGGTAGATCATGACTTTAAAAAATGATCGGTATACTTACAGGGTAACCTGGTCAGAAGACGACAATGAGTATGTAAGCTTATGCGCTGAATTCCCCAGCTTAAGTTGGCTGGCTAAGAACCCAGAGGCAGCTCTAAAAGGAATCCGTAAATTGGTTGAAGAAGTCATAAAGGATATGAATAACGAAGGTGAAGCTGCCCCCGAACCAATCGCTTGCAGGCATTATAGTGGCAAATTCATGGTGCGGGTTCCTCCCCAGGTTCATCAAAAACTTGCAATTCAAGCAGCCGAGTCTGGAGTCAGTCTGAACCGTCTTGCCAGTTCAAAGTTAAGTCAATAAAACTATGCACATACCAAACCAATCAAACCTATCGCTTACAGCGTAGGCTGATTTTGGACATTTGCCAAGATTTTGAATCATATTCACCACAAACCATAAATTTCATTGGAGGGCTCTTTGTATGGGCAGCCATATTTGCCCATGGTGGTTAGCATACACATTTGACAATCGTTTCAGGAACTTTTTTCACAATCCAGAGAAAATGCTCGGTTCATATGTGACCGAAGGTATGACGGTTTTGGATATTGGTTGTGGACTGGGGTTCTTTTCCATTGGTCTTGCAAAACTCGTCGGAGAGAAGGGTTGTGTTATTGCATCTGATGTCCAATCAAAGATGCTGAGTATATTGTATAAGCGTGCTAAAAAAGCGGGGGTTTCAAACAAAATCCGAATTCATAAATCTGAACCCGATAAACTCGGAGTTGAGACCGCTGTCGATTTTATTCTCGCCTTCTGGATGGTACATGAAGTTCCCGATACAAATATTTTATTTCGTCAGCTTCGTTCATGCCTTAAGCCAAACGGAAGGATTCTTATTGCTGAACCCAAGTTTCATGTTTCATTAAAGCACTTCCAAGAGATTCTGGTTTCAGCTAAAGAGTCAGGGCTGAATCTTTGTGAGACTCCGAGCATAAGATTCAGCAGGTCTGTTGTCCTTAAAATTTAAGCATTTCGCTCGAATCCTCGAATCCTTGACCCCTTGAATCCTTTTCATCAACCAACTCTTTAAGAGATGAACCAAATAAATAATTTACCCTTCCCTTTGCATGTTGATTGCTGTAAAATATACACATGTCTTCCTATGATGTTATCCTTGTACTTCCCTACCCATTTTCGGATCATCCCTCTTTTCCTGAAGGGATTCTAAAAAAAGCACTGGAGATTGAAGGCTTTCGGGTAGGGAGTATTGAAACCCCATTCTGGCAGAAAAGCCAATCCTTTACTATACTTGGCAGACCCCGCCTCTTTTTTGGCATCATTTCGGGCCCTGTTGACTCCATAGTATTAAACCATACCTCGTCTCGAAAGAGGCGAAAAGATGACCTCTATCAGGTCAGTGGGCAGGCATATTTTGAGGGGACACCGCCTTCCATCAGCCACAAGATCAGACCGGATCGTACCGCTGTGGTCTTTGCCAACCGTATCAGAGAGGTATTTAAAGATGTTCCCATTATAATTGGAGGTCTTGAAGCCTCACTTCGTCTTTTCTCCCATTACGATTTTCAGCAAGACAAGATCAGGCGTTCTGTTCTGGTCGATTCAAAAGCTGACGTGGCGGTCATCGGCATGGGCGAGAAGCAGCTCGTCTCAATCGCCCATTTCCTTAAAAAAGGCAACCCTGTGCAAAAGCTCACTATCCCTGGAACCGCCATGATGTACAGTCAATTCCCTGCAGAGAAGGGTTTTGTAGAATTGCCTTCCTTTGAATCAGTACAATCTGACAGGTCTGCACTGATAGGAATGCAGCTCACACTGGAAAGGGCTATATCCGAAGGAAATGGGGTAGTTCAGAGACACGGGGACCGGTATGTAGTAGCACATAGACCTGAGGAGTATCATCCCTCGGATATTGACCGGATCTACGGGCAAGTTACACCCGTAACCACCTTAGACACTCCCGCCTTTCACCTGCGCTTCAGATGAATCTCTTTTCTGTAACCTCCCATCGCGGCTGCTGCGGAGGGTGTTCCTTCTGTTCTATAGCCCCTCACCAGGGAAGAAAAATTGTGTCTCGATCCAGGAAATCGATTCTACATGAGGTAGTTCAGCTAACCCGTCATTCTCTTTGGCGGGGATACATTTCAGACATCGGTGGTGCATCTGCTGAAATGTACGGAGTCACCTGTCAAAGACATTCATGCAAGAAGCCGTCATGCCTCTATCCTGTCTCTTGTAAATTCTTTTCTCCTGCAAAGTCATACATAGAACTATTAAGGACGTGCAGAAGAGTAGATGGGGTCAAGAAAATATTTCTGGGTTCTGGCCTACGCCATGATGTCCTGGTGAGACATCCCGAGGTGTTGGAGGAAATTATGCTCCATCATGCCGGCAAATCCCTGCGCATCGCTCCGGAGCACACTGAAGATGCGGTTTTGCAACTGATGAGGAAACCCCCTTTTACTATCCTGGAAGAGTTTGTGAATCTGTTTCGCTCAATCAATAAAAGACTAAAACGCAGGATCGAACTGGCGTCCTATATTGTTGTTGGACATCCTGGAGAAACTATCCGTGACGTCCTGGAAATGAAAAAAAAATTGAGGGCACTGGGCCTAAGACATACTGATGTTCAGATATTTACCCCAAGTCCTGGAACACTTTCTACAGCCATGTATTATACCGACCTTGACGTTTCCATGAGACCCATTCAAACTGAGAAAAAGATAAAAGAACTGTGTCACCGTAAAGATATGATGAACAAAATATAACTATCTCCTTCTCGTTCACATTAATGGACACTTAAGTAGTTCCTCCTGAAAGATCCCCTTTTCCGTTACCTAAAGCAGGTTTTTTGACCCATCTAGGACTCGCTTCAGGGATTTTCAGTAACTCACCCCCTTCCTGCATCATTGAGATGCCCCGAATTTCAACGGCGCTAACGAGGGACAAATTTTGAAATTTTGATGACACAACACTGTGGGGCCTTTTTAATGTCAAGAGTAAATAGAAATGTCCGCTTTTATAGCAAATGAATTGTCCGC
>PFIF01000086.1 GCA_002782605.1 Deltaproteobacteria bacterium CG_4_8_14_3_um_filter_43_13
TCACCATGATCTACCTCATTGGGGGTAAACTCGAATTCAGGCTACCCACATGAAACAGCGAGGAACCAAAAGAGATCTAAAACCTCTTCATAATGACCGATCACTGAATCTATAATCTCCACCTTCTTCCAGTTGAGGTATTGATAGAATTCATCTTCAATCCCGCCACATATAAGATGGGTTATTCCCTGTGAGAGAATCATGTGACATAACTCTTCCGGAGAGGCAGAGGT
Source organism: Deltaproteobacteria bacterium CG_4_8_14_3_um_filter_43_13 (assembly GCA_002782605.1). GTDB lineage: Bacteria > Desulfobacterota > UBA8473 > UBA8473 > UBA8473 > UBA8473. The sequence goes on from PFIF01000086.1 coordinate 234, forward strand.
TAAGACTATCGTTTTTTTTTCAACGATCTCTCCTTTATCATTTAAAGAGGCTATGAATACTTCAGAGGAAAGATCAAAACGAGGTGCAACATCTTCTTCATAGATGGTTATGAGGATTTTTCCCATCATTGTTATCTGTTTCCCAAGATTGCCCTGGAACACATGCTTAACTACTACAAATGGTAACTACTCGGGTTGTCAGGTTCACAGTTCACGGTTGGTTGCTCTAACCTTGAACCGTGAACCCTGGAACGTTGAACCTGAGTCAATTACTACAAATCTTTATCCAAGTTTGTACTTTTTCAGCTTTCGATAAAAGGTTGCCCTCCCCCATCCCAGAAGTTTAGCCGAACCTGTTCGATTGCCCCTGGATTGAGCAAGAGCCTCAACGATCATCTGTTGCTCAATCTTCTCCCAATCAAAATGACCGGTGGCTTTGTAAAGGGATTCTCTATACATAAGGGGTGTTGACGTATTAGAAGAGGTGGCTGCTGGATTATCAGACACGGGTACAACCATGGTTATAGGTTCATGTAAATAGGAAGGCAGGTGTTCACGGCGAATTACCTCATCCTGACACAGATTCACGGCAAATTCGACGATGTTTCGGAGTTCCCGTACATTACCAGGGTATGTGTAATTTAACATTATTGGAATGGAATTCAAGGAAAATCCGGTTATCCGCTTGTTAAATTTTTTAGAAAAATGCTGCAGAAAATGATTCATTAACAACCTGACATCGTCGCCCCTTTCCCTAAGAGGGGGTAGCTCTATACGGATAACCTTCAACCTGAACTTAAGGTCTTCTCGAAATGTCCCCTGTCTTACCATCTCATTTAAGTCCCTATGTGTTGCGGCAATAACTCTTGCATTCGATTTTACCGGTTTATTACTCCCAAGGGGGTAAAATTCTTTATCATCCAGAAAAGTGAGGAGCTTAACCTGGAGGGATAAAGGGAGATCGCCTATCTCTGTTAGATAGATAGTCCCATTGTTGGCCATACGAAAACGCCCCTGTTTATCTTCAACTGCTCCGGTAAATGCACCCCGCTTATGTCCAAATAATTCAGATTCCAAAAGGTTTTCAGGCAGCGCACCACAATTTATCTTGATAAAAGGTCCCTTGGCCCGCATTGAGGAGAGGTGGATTGCCTCAGCCACTAAATCTTTACCTGTGCCTGTTTCGCCTGTTATCAAAACCGAAGAATCGGTTTGAGAAATAAGCTGCAACGTTTTGAATATTTCTTCCATCTGAGGGCTGTGACCGATTATGTTATGGTAGTTGGATGGTCCCTGGATTTTTTGATCAAACTCCCTGACCAGAGAGATATCTTCGACTGTTTCAATAACGCCGATAGGTTTGCCATCATGGTCCTTCAGTGGCGAAAGATTGATTATGACCGGCACCTTCTGTCGGGCGAGATTAATGATATCCCCTTCCGTGCTGATCTGATCTTCTTTCGCCAGAATATTTCTAGCAGGACACTCTCTCGTACATAGGTTATTTTTCATAATATAACGGCAGGGGACACCATAGGCTTCTTTTCTATTGAAACCAGTAAGGCTTTCCATGGCTCGGTTGATGGCATGAATGCGTAAGTCTGGAGAGATAAGTGCCACTCCTACCGGAATTCCATCAATAAGTTCTCTAATATCCATCCTGAGATGGTCGATTGGCCAGTAGATTTTATTTTTCTCAATTTCCATCAATGATACCCCTAAAATCAACATGGAAGACTGCCTTTTCCTTCGGGATTCAATAGATTATTATCTTTGGTTACTATAGCAGAGTAATGGGAAAAGACAAGGAAAAATCAAAGCTCTCATCGGGACCAGATGACTAAAGAAGGGAATTCTTTTGATTAGAACAAAAAAAGTTTGCCAGGAAATGTGAAAATGAAGACCTACGCAGGAGGATAAACAGGGACTCAATCGCCTATGGTGACTGGATAGGAAGGAAAGGCATGGTAATCATCCCTCCCAGACCCCCTTAGTGCCCTACCGCCAGGATACCACTGGCTGCCAAGCCAAGGATAATCACTTCCAGCAGAGCCATGGTTGCATATAGTTTGTCGTTGTTTTTCAAGAGAACAGGTATGATCGCAATGTAGCAAATGATAGTAACACCGGCAAGGATAACAATCCCTATGAAGTTGATAAACTCACTGTACCTCAGCATGCCAAGCCAGCTCCAGCCATCTTTGATCTTGGCATAATAAAGATAATCATGGACATTCATCGTGCAATAGATGGATATCTTGTCCTTGGGGATATAGGGCTTTACAATGCCTAACGCATAGATAACAAAGGTAATGAACAGAATCGCAAGGCCCAGGTACATCCCTTTTCTCAAAACTTTGGTATAAAGAACCTGTTCGGGTCCTGCCTCTAATGAGGTTTGTGATTTGTCAGTCATTGTTTTTCTCCTTGAGTCTTACCTTATTACTTTCCTGAAAGTGTGCTTATTTAAAAGCCTAAACCCTTGCCTAGTGCCTTGATCCCTGCAAATGCCAGCATACATATAACTATCCAGCGAACAACTGAAGGCTTGGCCACTTTAAGAAGGGGAACCCCTATAAAGGAACCAAGCATAATCCCTACCAGAGAGGGAACTACTATCATTGGTATAACGCACCCTTTATTCAAGTATATCCAGGCTGCTGAGGTATCAGTGATCGAGAGAAGGAACTTACTGGTGGCTACGCTTATCTTCAAAGGAACACCCATTATAAGATTGAGTGCAGGAACGTTAGCCCAGCCAGCCCCAAGACCAAACATACCGGCCATGATACCGATGGCAATGAACAAAGTAAGTCCCAGGGGGGTCCGGTGTATTCTCCAGTTAATGACCTGTCCTGTGCTTTCCTCTCGGTAGACCCCATATATCCGCAATGCAGAGGAGAGCATATCAGATTGAGGCACATCCGGGAATTCCGATTTCTTAGCCGTCAACATAAGGACACAAATGCCAATGATAGTTGCCCCCAGGGCTGTTTGGACGATATCAGTGGGGAGAGCCAATCCGATCATAGCCCCTATGATAGATAGCACAGGTCGAAGCAATCAACGCTACCGGGATGGCGAGTCTCAGGCTGGCAAGGTTTAGCCTCAGGAGTCCAGGACCTGCGGCCAGTGCACCAGCCAGGGCTACCAGAAGACCCGCACCCCTGACAAAATCCAGATGAAAAGGAAAAAAACCACTGATAATGGGTACAAAAAGAACACCACCGCCAACCCCTCCCAATACCGCTAAAATTCCCATGACAAGGGTGACTACAAAAAGGACAACAGGCCAAAACCACCAGGCATGGGCATTACTTCCTGCACCAGAGGTCTGGGCAGTTACTTCAGCCAAGACAGGATGTGTAAAAACCATGAACCACAAAGAGCTCAATATGACAATTATCCACCATTTAGCATTCTCCCCCATCTCTTACTCCTTTTTATCAGTAATAGCTGGCGATTTCCTTTCGGGTCTAACTTTGATAAAGTAGTAAAAACCCCCCATGCCTCGTGTAGCACCACGAAGCCGTCATTTTTGGCTACTATAGCAGAGTAATGGAAAAATACAAGGAAAAATAAGATTTAAAAATGTTCACGGTTCACGATTAACTGCGAACTGCGAACTGCGAACTGTAAACTGTAAACTGTAAACGATTTAATAATTTTGTTTTGTGCTGGTTGGTTTTGCCTTGTATTTGGAAATTAAATGCTGTATTAATCAAAAAATTGACCCTTTACCTTTTAGGTACTGTTTTTCAGATGCCTTGAATGTGACTACTCAGGCACAAAGTGGCAAAGGCACATAGATACAAAGCAAAAAAGGCTTACTCCGCTGACTCGTCACTACGAAGCGCTTTGGCAGGGAGGGTCATTTCGTTGTTTTTTTAACCGTGAACCGATAACTGTAAACCGTGAACGGTTACTTTGTGCCTACATGAATAGTTACAAAAAAGGGTAAAAATCCGGTTTTAGTCGTACCGATAGACAGAGACTTTTTGTTTAGAAGAGTAACAATGCTATACAAAATAGTGATAAGGTTATTATCTCTTTTCTTCCATTCTTATATCAGGCTAGACACTATAGGACATAGAAATATTCCCAGCTCAGGAGGGGTAATCCTTGCACCAAACCATATAAGCTACTTGGATCCCCTCCTCTTAGGGGTAGTGGTAAAAAGGAAAGTATATTCAATGGCAAAGGAAGAGTTATTCAAAAACGCCATTTTGAGGTTTGTCATGACCCATCTGAACGCATTTCCGGTAAAAAGGGGAAAGATGGATCGGTATGCCCTCAAACGTTCTCTCCAAATATTAAATCAAGGCAAGGTACTCAATGTGTTTCCCGAGGGCACTATTCCTCTAAATAGCAATACGATAGAAGGAAAGCCTGGAGTGGCCTGGTTGGCCCTGAAAGCAAATGTGCCGATTGTGCCGGTGAAGATAATAGGATCCGAGAAGTTACTCCCTGACGGAAAGTTTTTTCCGAGGATGGGTCGGGCGAGGATTATCTTCGGACAACCCATCTTCTTTGAGACTAAAAACAACAGGTATAAAAAGAACAGGAAAAGAATATCCGAGAAGATAATGGAAGAGATAAAAAAACTATAGAATACGAGTCCTTTGCCCGGTCTCTCTGCTTTGAATCAAAGTATTTCCCAAAATTTTTCTTGACTCAAAAATCCTATTTTGTTATTCTATCGCTCTTGCAACAGCAAGTCTTTGTTTAATTTTACGATCCCAAATAACAGCGAGGTAGACCATTGACTATCGAAATCTCGGATAAAACCTATGATGAGGAATTCGTAAAGAAAGTCGAGGAGATCAGCGGCGAAAATTTTCACAAATGCATGCAGTGTGGTATGTGTTCTGGTGGATGCCCTATGATTGAATACATGGATATCCCACCCCGGCGGATTATGATTTTGACCCACTTTGGTTTGAAAGATAAGGTTATTTCTTCCAAAACAGCCTGGATCTGTGCAACTTGTAATGCCTGTTCTGTCCGTTGCCCGAGGGGGGTCGAACTTACTAAAGTCATGGAAGCTATCAGGCAGCTGACCCTGCGAAAGAATATCAATTACGTTGAACCTTCGGCAATATCCGAAGAGACGATTGCTGACCTCCCTCAGATTGCTCTGGTAAGCTGCTTTAGGAAACACACTTCATGAGAGGATAAAATGAAGATTAGCTATTACCCAGGTTGCACATTAAAGACTAAGGCCAAAAACATGGACCATCCAGGAGTAGCTGCTCTAAAGGCATTGGGGGTAGAACTTGTGGAACTGCCTCGGTGGAATTGCTGCGGTGCGGTATTTTCATTAGCAGACGATGATCTCTTACACCTTCTTGCTCCTGTCCGCGATTTGATAAGGGTTGTGGAACAGGGTGATAATAAGTTAGTTGTGGCATGTTCCATGTGCTACAGTACCCTGGCCCGTGCCAATCTCCTGATGCGGGAGAACAGTGAAAAAAGGCACACCATAAATACCTTTATGGAAGAAGAGCTAGACTACAATGGCGAAGTAGAAGTAGTCCATCTTTTGAGCTTCCTGCGAGATGAAATAGGGTGGGAAAAGATAAGGGAGAGCATCAAAGTGCCTTTGAGAGGACTAAAGATTGCCCCCTATTACGGATGTACCCTTTTACGTCCTCAGTCAGTAGCTATTGAACCGCCTGAAAAGCGTACGCTATTTAAAGACCTTATTGAGACGATCGGAGCAACAGTAGTAGATTTTCCGGCTTCTACTGATTGCTGCTCTTCCTATCAAATCTTAAGCAACCCTGATGTCGGAATAGAAGCCGTCTCTAAGATACTGGAATCGGCAGAGAGTTGGGATGCCGAGGCTATAGTGACAAGCTGTCCCCTTTGTGAGTATAACCTGGGAAAACGACAGGAGGATGCCTTAAAGAAACATGATAAACTTAAAGAACTGCCCACCTTCTATTTTACCCAGCTACTGGCATTAGCTCTTGGTTTGGGAACTGAGGTCTGTAAATTTGAATTGAATCACAATGGGGTAATCCAGCTAATGGAAAGTAAAAAATTCCTGACAGCGGCTTGAGCAATTTTTTAGGATGAACTAATTAGTCCGTCCTGAAAAATGAAAAATTTCCTTTGGAGCGAACATGAGCAGGATTTTTGGGGTACCCATCTTGACAAAGCGAAAGATAAGCATTTTCAGGTGTTTGAGCCCAAAGGGCGAGTTCCTGAAAATGCCTGGAGCAAGTCCTAGATGGGTCAAAAAACCTGCTCCAGAGAGCGGAAAAGGGAATTTTTCAGGGCAAACTAATTAAGAAACGTTTTAAGCAACCTTTTAATGAGGTCTTAATCCCAGAAAATGTGAGGTTGAAATGAGTACAACGGATATCACAAAAGGTGAAAGCAAAGAAACTACTTCAAGCAAAGAATTGGTTTCGATCTTTGTCATGGGAAAGAAATATGAGGTTCCGAAAAACCTGACTATTATGAAGGCCATGGAATATGCCGGTTACAAGTACATCAGAGGATGCGGTTGTCGTGGCGGAATCTGTGGCGCTTGCGGTACCGTTTACCGAAAGCCAGGAGACTACCATATCTATGTTGGACTGGCCTGCCAGACTGTTGTTGAAGATGGGATGTATCTGACCCAATTACCCTTCTTCCCGGCTAACAGAGCAACATACAATCTGGAAGCCATAGGATCTGACCCTGAAGAAGTATATAAAAAATACCCTGAGCTATTCCGGTGTGTAGCGTGTAATGCTTGCACAAAGGTATGCCCTATGGACATCTCGGTCATGGACTATATCTCAGCAATCAAACAGGGAGATTTCGAGAAAGCTACAGAACTCTCCTTCGACTGCATCCAGTGCGGGCTCTGTACTGTGCGCTGCATGGGAGAGATGTCCCAATACCACATCGCTCAGATGGTACGAAGAGTCACCGGAAGCAAGATCAAGCCTAAAGCTTCCCATCTGAAAACTATGGTGGATAACATCAAAACAGGAAGGTATACAAAGGCTATAACAGATCTGAAGAGTATGAGTGAAGCCCAGCTGCGAAAAGTATACCCGGAAAGGGAGATGGAACCAACAGAGGCACCTGAGGATTGGAAGCCGGCTGACACCACTTATCTGTAATAAATAAATTGGCTGATAGGAAGGTAGGAATATGCCATACCCACAAGAGTTAAAAGAATTGATCAAGGTAGTAGAGAAAACCAGACCAGAGAGAGTCGCCAGGAAAAAGAAGAATGAAGAGGTTCCCTTTCTTTCTTTGGAAGAACGCAAGAAAATACTCGACTATCACCCCGATTTCAGAGAGGAAGGGCGGCGGGAGATTAAAGTCGGCCCCAGCAAGGGTTACCGAATAGCCCATGAGATGGTAGATATGCTTGAAGCAAAGAGCAGAGTTAACCCGGATCTAGTAGACCTCTCCCAAGTTGATTATGAAACCGACGTTCTCGTTATCGGAGGGGGTGGTGCAGGAACCTCAGCAGCCCTTCTTGCTCAAGAGCAGGGGGCAAAAGTAATCATAGCTACTAAACTCCGCCATGGGGATGCCAATACTATGATGGCTGAAGGGGGCATCCAGGCTGCAACTAAGGGATGGAAGGATTCGCCTTATTATCACTACCTGGATGTTATGGGGGGTGGCCACTTCAAAAATATACCTGACCTGGTTGATACTCTTGTTACTGAAGCCCCTGATGTTATCCTGTGGTTGGAAAAGCTGGGGTGCAATTTTTCTAAGTTCCCAGACGGAACGTTAAAGACCCTCCATGGAGGTGGGACATGCAGAAAACGGATGCATTATGCCGCGGATATTACAGGGGCTGAGATCATGCGTACCATCCGTGATGAAGCACGTAACCGCTCTCAGGATATCAAGGTAATCGAATTTTCTCCGGCAGTGGAGCTTATCCTTAACGAAAACGGGGAGTGCGCCGGGGCATTGCTTTACAATATGGAGACTGAGGAATACTTCATAGTAAAGGCCAAGGCTGTTATCATGGCGACCGGTGGCAGTGGACGGCTTCATATCCAGAATTTCATGACCACAAATCACTACGGAGCCACCGCTGACGGCATCGTTATTGCTTACCGTGCAGGCGTGGGAATCTGTTTCCTCCATACAGTTCAATACCACCCAACGGGGGTAGTCTTCCCTGAACAGGCTGAGGGTATCCTGATTACCGAAAAATTCCGCGGGTCTGGGGCAAATCTAATCAATATCGACGGACAGCAGTTCGTCAACGAGAGGGAGCCCCGGGATGTGGAATCAGCCGCCGTCATCAAAGAATGTGTTGAAAAAGGCAAGGGAATTCCAACTCCTACAGGCAAATTTGGGGTTTGGTTGGATTCTCCTATGGTCGATACCCTGTCTGGGGAAGGTACAGTGGAGAGAGAATTTCCCGGCAAGTTTATCCTTTACAAGCGATTCGGGATTGATATATCTAAAGAGCCTATGCTGATCTATCCAACCCTCCACTATCAGAATGGAGGATTGGAATATAAGAGCACGGGTGAAACAACACTGCCCGGGCTTTTTGTTGCCGGAGAGGTAGGAGGGGGCGTCCACGGACAAAATCGTTTGATGGGCAATTCTCTGCTGGACATCCTGGTATTCGGAAGGATCGCTGGTAAAAGTGCTGCTGATTATGCAAAATCAAGGTCAGATATGGGAATACTTACCCTTGATCACGTCCGTGCCTATCACAAGGGGCTTGAAGATGCGGACATCGAGACAGATCGGGTGGCTCCAATGTTACTCCCCGATTATACTTTGCCCCACATAAAAGAGAGACAGCTTACCTCCTGCTATGTAGGAACATTGCGCTAAAAGAAATTCAGGGGTTGTTGCTCAAAGGATTTTTTGTTTGAGCAACAACCAGTTCTTTAGTGGCTGCTCATCAAGCCCTGGCAATCTTCCTTTTCTTGTCCAATTCAAAGGCATCTTCCGGCATTATATCCTGTCTCAAACAGAGATACTCCTATCAATTATGTCAATAACACCCTTTAAAATACCATTTTACTTTTCCATATTACCGAAAACTCAGTTATTAATCAAAAGATTGTTAATTTATACTTGACAAATTTGTATCCTTGTTATTAATATTCAGTTTATGAATGTCATTCAAACCTTCCGACGAGGGGGGATATTGAAACTCGATTTACACACTCACTGTATGGAAGCTACCGGTATGGTTGCCTATCCAAGCATAGATTTAGTGAGAAAGATTGTTAAGAGGGTTAATGACCGTGGGTTGGATGGGATAGCCATTACCGAACACGATGATAAAGAGTATGGATTTCGGGTTAAAAAGATAGTAGATAAAAGCCTTGACAGTCAGATATTGATAATACCTGGGAGAGAAATAACTGTAAAGGAAATGGGATGGGCAGAAATGGTAGAGCTATTTCTGCCCAACGGTTCCACCTTTAGATTTTTACCACATCCAAGTTATCCTTACCCAGGGGACGATGGATTTGAGTATGATATGAATCTACTCCAGGGCATAGAGATAGGTAACGCCCTTCATGATCGCCAGATCAACAAGAAAAGGGTAAAAGAGATTTCCAAAAAATACAATCTTATTTTGTTAAAGAATAGCGACGCCCATACCCTGGACGAGATAGGTTCATTCCACAACGAAATCTCGCTGGAAGAACTTTACTTATTTACAAAGTATTCCCTTGGATAAATTCATTTCAATGAGCTTTTTTATAAACCATTAACCAAATGCTGGTAGAATAGCCAGTCTTAGGAGGTGAAACATGGCAACAAAGGTAACTGCCCCAGGGAAGAAGAGTTTGCAGACTACATTGGAGATAGGCAAGGCCATTAGGGCTTATTATGGAGGAATAAAAGAAGCCCAGAAGGCAGGAAAACCCGTAATCTGGTCTTATGGGTTAGTGCCACGGGAGATATTTCACGCAGCAGATGCCCCGGTAATCTACCTAGAGCATCTTCCTCTCATGATAGGAGCCAAACAGCTATCTGGGCATTACATACAGATTGCTGAAGAGGAAGGATTTTCAAGAGATGTCTGTGCCTTCCACAGGTGTTTTCTCGGGTGTGCGGTAGCAAAGGAGAGGGACCCATATCTTGAGAAATTCTTTGCTCCGCCTAACCTTATAATAGCCAGTAATCTCCCGTGTATGTCTGAGTCTAAATCCTTCCTTTACGCTGCTGATCACCATGATTGCCCTTATTATTTCCTCGATGCCCCTATAAACACATGGGGGAAAGATATCCCCGAATATGCCATCGAGTACTTTGCAGGCCAGTTAAAGGGGGCAATAGATTCCATGGAGGAACATGGTTTTAAGGTAGACATGGACAAACTCAAAGAGTCCATTAACCTTACTAAAAAGATGATGGGTTTATGGAACGAAATAGACAATTGCAGAAAAACGGTGCCTACACCCATGTCCACAGTCGATGGCATCACTGCCGCTTACCCACTTATTCAACTGCCAGGGACAGAACTCGGGGTTACTCTATTTGAAAGGTTACTTGAAGAGCTGAAGGAGAGGGTTGAAAAAAAACAAGGCGTTATTGAGGATGAAAAGTTGAGACTCATGTGGTTTGGAGTACCACCTTTCTATAATATGGGGCTCTTCAACTATGTGGAGAAATACGGCGCTGTTGTTGTAAAGAGTATGGTAGAGTACATAGCTGGTGGGGCATTTGATCCTTCTGTTATGGATCCAGAGAAACCCCTCGAGAGTCTTGCCTATAAGGCCCTTGTTGACATAGTAAATCCAACATATACAAATATGGTAGATTTCATTGTAAAGGCTGTCGAAGATTTTAAGATTGATGGACTTATAGGGGTTGTTAAGAGGAGCTGTGGGCTCTTGCCTGGATACATGAGATTGGCAAAAGATGCCGTATACAACGGGTCTGGCGTGCCCATGACCATCTTTGACCTGGATGGGTTGGACATAAGGGAGTATGACGATGTTACTTCAAAGGCCAATCTTGATTCGTTTGTTGAATCTCTGTTAGCAAACAAAAGGAGGCAATAAATGGGAACTCTAGAGACAATGAAAGACATCTTCAATAACCCTAATAAGATAATCGAAGAGTGGAAAAAAGACGGAAAGAAGGTGGTCGGGCATAGATGCATGTATGTTCCCGAAGAGATAATCCATGCAGCCGGCATGTTGCCCTATCCTACCTTTGGTACCCCCGAACCTATTAAAAAGGCCGATTCCTACTTCCAACCGTGTGCCTGTGAATTCGTAAGGAACCTATTTGATCTTGCCCTGGATAAAAAATTCGGGTTTTTGGACAGCATGGTGTTATGTAACACGTGTGATGCGGTACGACATCTCTACAACATGTGGGACACCTATGTAGATTCAGTGCCCTGTTATATGGTCAATAACCCTCAAAAGATGTACGATGAATCGGGGTTTAAATTCTATCGTATGGAACTGGAGAAATTTAAAAAACTCATGGAAGACCTGAGCGGGAACAAGATAACGGATGAATCCTTAAAAAAATCCATAGAGCTTTATGATGAAACAAGGAGATTACTCAAGGAACTGAATGACTTGAGGAAGAGGGACATCCCTGCTATTTCAGGGTCTGAATTCCTGAGAACATCAATGGCCTCCATGTTAATGCCCAAAGAAAATGCCAACCCCTTATTGAGAAAGCTTATTGACGAGGTAAAAAACAGAGAGATCAAAAACGCAGATGGTCCAAGGATTTTGCTTACAGGAAGTATCATAGACAACCCTACCCTCATCGAACTGGTGGAAGATATGGGCGGTGTAGTGGTTGTTGATGATCTCTGCACCTCTGCCAAATACTTCTGGTATACAACAAAGCCAAATAATGATCCCATGGATGCCATTGTCAGGTTTAATCTGGAGAGAACCCTTTGTGCTTGTGCGCATCCGTCAGAGGACAGGTATGACTATCTTCAAGGACTTATAAGGGAGTTTAACATTGATGGTATTATCTATTTCAACATAAAATACTGTCATCCTTTTGTGTATGAATCGGCAATTTTCAGGAAGAAACTGGAGGAAGAAGTTCCCACCTTAACACTGGAGGTAGACCACAGTCTTTCAGGTCTGGGACAATTGAAAACCAGAGTCCAGGCTTTTATAGAAATGCTATAAAGGAGTGAGATATGCTAACAGCAGGAATAGATGCAGGATCTTTATCGACTAAAGTGGTAATTTTGAATCAAGATAAAATCATGGCATATGAGGTATTGTCTACTGGTATTGATATCGGAGCGGCTGCTAAAAGGGCTATGGATAATGTTTTAGAGAAGGCCGGCATATCCCTTCAGGATGTGGAGTCCATCGGAAGTACTGGCGTTGGGAAGAAAAAGGTTCCCTATAAATCAGTACAGGGAACAGAGGTGGTGTGTGACACCAAAGGGGCTCTTTACTTTTACCCAAAATCGAATGGGGCAATAGATATTGGTGGAGAAAACTGTAGGGCTATAAAGTTTGATGCGGAAGGAAATATCGTTGATTTCGCATTGAATGACAAGTGTGCCTCCGGCACAGGCATCTTTTTGGACGCAATGGCCAAAGCATTGCGGGTAAAACCCGAAGAGATGGGGAAACTCTCCCTTCAATCAACGGAAGATATTGAAGTTACCTCTATGTGTTCAGTTTTTGCTGAATCTGAAGTTGTATCGATGATTCACAGGAAAGTACCAAAGAACAATATATTAAGAGGGATCCACAAATCTATAGCTTCAAGGGTTGTTGGTCTGGCAAACAGGATTCTTTTGGAAGGTAATGTCGTTATCATAGGCGGGATAGCCAAAAACATAGGTCTTGTCACAACTTTGAATGAATTAATGAATTCAGAACTCATTGTGCCAGAAAAACCAGAGGTTGTTGGTGCATTAGGCGCTGCTCTGTTGGCCAGAGAAAGGAAGGAGTAAAATGATAACTGCTGGAGTAGATGTAG
>PFIF01000251.1 GCA_002782605.1 Deltaproteobacteria bacterium CG_4_8_14_3_um_filter_43_13
GAAAGAGAGCCTGATGTCAACCTCCGGTATGTTGGTCATGGTGAGGGTATTGGCGACGCAGATGTCATTATCATACCGGGAAGCAAAAACACCATTGATGACCTTAACTATCTGTATAATTGCGGCTATGCAGGGGAGATACTCAGGCACTATAAAAAGGGGGGATCGGTCGTTGGTATCTGTGGAGGCTATCAGATGCTCGGTGAATACATTGCCGACCCTTATCGTGTTGAAACTTCTCTTGGCAAAATATCCGGAATGGGCCTTCTGCCTGTAAGTACAACTATAGAAAAAGAAAAGGTGACATCCCAGGTATGCGCGAAGATCCATCCCTTAAACCGGTTTTTCAAAAATACAGGTGAAGTAAAGGGCTATGAAATACACATGGGCCTAACAGGTTTCCAAGAGGAAAGGCACATGTTTGAAATTATCGAGAGAGACGGCTCTGCAATCTCGGTTCCGGATGGATTCATCTCCGAAGATGGCAGAGTCTGGGGGACATATATCCACGGTATCTTTGACAATGACGGTTTCCGCGAGGAGTTTATCAGTCGGATAAAAGCGGCAAAAGGCCTTCCCGTTGCTGCAAGAAGCGAATCAGAAGCAGATGCTTCTTTCAACTTCCAGGAGTTTAAAGAGGTACAATATGACAGGCTGGCGGCACTTGTCAGAAGAAATACCGATATGGAGACCTTTTACAGGATTGCAGGTCTGAGATGAAAGGTAACGTTACCAAACCCCTGGAAGAAAAGAGATGAGTCTTTTGAACAGTAAAACTCTGAGTAATGGCGCCTCTTCAATAGGATTGGAGAGGACGATTATACCATCAATTCTTCTCCACCTGGCCATTATAGCCCTTGTAATTGCTGCTCCAACATTATACATCAAGAGAACCTCTTACCCCCAGATATATATGGTTAGTTTGGTCTCGGCTCTATCAGAGAAGCCCTTGGGGTTAGGAGAAGAACGGATAAACAAAGAGATTGGGAAAATTGAGTCTATTAATCCTATCAAGAATCTCCAAAAGGTGGTTAAAGTCGAAAACAAAAAGATTGCAGTCTCCGAACCTGAGGAGAGAATAAAAACGGGGCATCCAGGGCTCCCAGAGCAAGGGGCAAAGGAACTAACTGATAGAGACGGAGGCTCTCTCTACGGGATCAAGGCAAAGTTCCAGGGACAGCAAGGGGGGGAGGAACTAACTGATAGAGACGGAGACCCCATTAGATACTCGTTATCTAGCCGAAACCCAGTTTTACGCAGCACTGACCCTTCTTTCATCGAAAATCCAAAACCCCATTATCCAACTATAGCAAGGAGGAGAAAGATGGAAGGCATTGTTTTGCTTAGAGTAGAGGTTTTGGGAGATGGAGGAGTGGGTAAGATAGAAGTGAAAAGATCCTCTGGTTACAAGATACTGGACGAGTCTGCCTTAGGGGCTGTAAAAAATTGGAGGTTCTTGCCTGCCACATTGGATGGCATTAGTGTTAAGGCCTGGGCAAGCATTCCCGTAAGGTTTGAATTGGTAAAATGAGGGGGAAGATTAATAATACGGGGTGCCCTTCCCAACATCAGCATGGAGTATCCACTAAATTATTAAAATCTCTTTTAATAACCTAACCACCTCAGCCCAGAAAGAGAAATCGCACAGCATTAGTTATTCAACATTCACATCAACTTTAAGATTCGCTAAATTGTCAGAAAACAAGAGCAACGCAACATACAGCGCGAACATTAACCAGAACAGGAACATCGGAAGTGCACCCCTTATACTTGTACTTCCCACCTCTTTATTATGCTATTTTAGGATATCTATCCAGTCGGATCGCTTTCTTCCTAAAACTTTACGATTATTGGTTTTAGACAACTTTGCCTTTCTGCCAAACCGTGCGAAGAGTTGCGCCAGTTGCGCCAGGTTTTTTGAAAACGCAGGAAATGTCCTATTGTTTTTTATTTCCTCTACCATGTTTTATCCTTTTGTTTATCCTTGAATAATGTTACCTTCCTGACCTTTCTAAACTTAACTTACAACAAGCAATTAGCATGCCAAGAATGATAGACCTATTTACAAAACCTTTCCAGGCTTGATAGTACAGGCTTTGATGACATTATTGGTATGCCTTGATTGTAACCTGAGATTTTGAGATTGAGACAGTATTGTACCTACGATTGATAATGGCTGTTGGGATACTGATACTAGAGGATCAAAAACTGGGACAAATTGTCAGATTGGGATATTATGGCTCAATGGAAGCGTTTTCCATTAAGAAACCAATAAAGGCCTCTACCAGAGGGGATTTTGTCCTTCCTTTATGAAACACAATATAGAAATGTCTGATGAATTCAAGACCTTGGATCCTGACTTCTCGGAGCATCCCAAATTTCAATTCATCCTCCACTGCCCTCTTAGAAAGAATAGAGACACCGATTCCAGCCTTAATCCCTTGCCTAATCGCTTCGGTACTTCCCATTTCAGCTATAACCTTTAGGGTGTTCAAATTAATTCCGGCATCAAGCAGGGCCTTTTCCATGGTCATGCGGGTTCCTGAGCCTCTTTCTCTCGAAATAAAGGGTTGACCTTTAAGCTCCTCTGGTCTTATAGATGTTCTTGATTTCCATGGGTGGGAGGAAGGAACAACTAAGATTAGCTCATCCTTGATGAATTCACTGTACTGAAGTCTTCTATCTTCAATCTTTGCCCCCACAATACCCATCTCGATTCTGTTATTAAGCACCTGGTCTATAATCTCTTTTGTATCTCCAATCATTAAACATATAGAAATATTTGGATAATTATCCTTAAATTTGCCGAGTAAATAGGGCAAAACATATTCTCCGGGTATATTGCTTCCCCCGATAGTAATCTCACCAGCCATTTTACCTGAAAAATTTTCTATGACTTGTTTTGCCTCAACCCTCAGTTCCAATATCTTCTTAGCATACCTGTATAAGATCTCTCCGGCTTTGGTGGGGACAACATCTCTTCCCATCCTATCTAAAAGTCTGACGTCCAGATGGTCCTCTAAGGATTTAATATGCTCGCTGATGGTAGGTTGAGTCAAATATATTGCTTCGCCTGCCTTTGAAAAGCTACCCA
>PFIF01000158.1 GCA_002782605.1 Deltaproteobacteria bacterium CG_4_8_14_3_um_filter_43_13
CTCGGAAATGCAGTAAATTTGAGTTAAATTCATTTTTTCAGCTTTGTAACTATCAGTAATTATTAAGCTAAAATAGTATTGAACAGGCTCAAATTATAATTTCAAATAATCGTTTATATGATAATCAAAAGAAAAATACTCAGCGAATTAAAATCTCATCTCAGCAGCAAAGAGATTACCCTTCTTGTTGGCGCAAGACAGGCAGGTAAAACCACTTTGCTTCGGATTCTTGAAGAAGAATTAAAAGTATCCGGGCACAAGCCGGTGTTTTTAAATCTTGATATTGAAGCCGACAATGTTCATTTCAAATCCCAGGATGGCCTGCTGAAAAAAATCCGGCTGGAAATCGGGAATAGCGGTTTTGTGTTTATTGATGAAATACAGAGAAAAGAAAACGCCGGTATTTTTTTAAAAGGCATTTACGATCAAAACCTTTCCTACAAATTCATTGTCTCGGGTTCCGGCAGTCTTGAGCTTAAAGAAAAAATTCATGAATCCCTTGCCGGCAGAAAGAGGCTGACAGAGCTTTCTACTATAAGCTTTGAAGAATTTGTCAACTTTCGGACAGGTTATCAATACGAGGACAGGCTTGATGATTATTTCCGGATTGAAACTGAAAAGACTGCTCTTTTGCTTGAGGAATATCTGGACTTTGGCGGATATCCCCAGGTTATGCTATCAGACAGGGTTGAAGAAAAAACAAAGCTTATCAATGAAATCTACCAAAGCTACCTTGAAAAAGATATCCGTTTCTTACTGGATATCAAAAAGACCGATGCTATGACTAATCTATTCCGCCTTGTTGCTGCTCAAAGCGGAAGTCTGATTAATGTTTCGGAACTATCTTCAACACTGGGGATTGCTGCGGCTACAGTCAAGAATTATCTCTGGTATTTTGAAAAAACCTTTATCATCAAAAAGGTATCTCCTTACTTTGCCAATATCCGTAAAGAGATTACCAAATCGCCTCTTTACTACTTTTCCGATCTTGGTATGAAAAATTTCGCAACAGGTGATTTCGGCCATGTTTCCCGAACACGCATAGGGCATCTCTTTAAAAATTTCATATTCAATATGTTACAGGAGAAACTGCAGGATTCTTCATCGCATATAAACTTCTGGCGCACCAAAGATGGCGCTGAAGTGGACTTTATCATTAAGAGCGGAAGTAAAATAATTCCTGTTGAGGTAAAATACAGGCAAATCAAAAAGCCTGAAACAACCCGGTCGTTGCAAAGTTTTATTTCAGCCTACCAGCCGGATACGGCGCTTGTGGTTAACTTAAACTATAAAGACGAAATTTGGATAGGTAAAACAAAAGTATGTTTTGTGTCGTTTTATGAACTGATAAGTTATGATTTCAAATTTCTTCTTTAAAGGTCGTAATGAAGTTTCAGAGTTTGGTCAATTTTGTCCATAACTTCTTGTGGAAGGTGTCCCATCTTTTTGAGGAGGCGGATTTTGTCAACCGCCCGGGTTTGATTGGGCATTATCTTTGAACGGGTTCGTAACCCTCCAATTCCGGTGGGAATTTCCACTTCGAAGGAATAAACCTTGCTGACATTGGAAGTAATGGGAGAAATAGAAACCAGAGGAGAATGATCGTTGTTGACGTTATTGGAGACTATTACCGCAGGCCGCGTCTTTTTGACTTCCGCTCCCACTGTGGGATCGAAGTTGACCAGGAAAACATCCCCGCGTTCAATCGAGGCCATCGGAAAGGGTTCCTTCCATTTCCTGGTTGAGTTTTTTGATCTCCGCAGACGCTTCTTCATACTCAGCCGCCAGACTGCGGTTACGTTGCTCTTTCAGGGAGCGAACGATTGCCTCGGTAATAAATCGGCTTCTTTTTCTCGGCTCAATCATTTGTGTGATTTCCCTCATTATCTCTTGAGGGAGGCTGATGTTGATACGAACAGAACTCATTGTGTCACCTTATTGTGTATTTTTATTGTATAATAATTGGGGATATAAAAATTGTCAACACTTTTTCTCATCTTTAACCATCAGCTTACTGCTCTCCAGGAGGAAGATGCCCGGATCACACTTGGAGTAGATATTATCCATAACCTCCCTGAAGAGCTGCAGGAATTCTGGAGCAGCATTCCTTCGAATAAGCCGGAAATTAAACCCTATCTTAACCCAATTGAAACTTGGTTATCTTCGCAGGCAAAGGTCAAGCTAGAGCCGTTTCTCAAGGAATGAGTAGATAAAAGAACTATGGTTGACCTGGTCTGACTACCTTCTGGCTGGTCAGTACTGGAGATACTGGAATAAATGGCATTTAAACTCCTTCTTGAAAAGCTCTTGACTGCTTTTAAGGAGAATGATGTTTGGGACTCTGAGGCGCTGGAAAGTTAGAGGTATCATGCTTTCAATGGCATGGGAAACCGTTAGAATAAATTTGTTTTTTTCTGCATGTGGTGATATGAGCATAAAGACTGATAAATCTTGACTGAATATGTGGAGGTAACTCTATGAAAACATCAAAATTGAGCATCCCTATATCTGAAGATGTGTATTCAACTCTTAAGATTGAAGGGTATACTAAAGCAAAACTTGAGAAAAATGCCAAACAGAATCTTGCAATATCTCTTTTTTCTGAAGGTGTACTCTCGTTTGGTAAAGCAGCAGAGCTTGCCGGTATGAACAAATGGAAATTTATGGACCTCCTTAGAGAGAAAAAAATACCATTTTATGAGCCCACAGATGAAGAAGTTTCTGATGAATACAAAGCTATATATAGAATAGCAGAGGAGATAAAGAGTGAAGATCGTAAGTAACTCCTCTCCTATTATCGCACTTTCAAAGATTAAGCGATTAGACCTTATTAAAGATTTATTCACATCGGTTTACATTTCTGAGGAGGTTCATAGAGAGGTCTATAAAGTTAGGAAAGAAAATTCTCCTACATGGATTCAAGTGGTAAAAGTAAAAGACCGTATGGCAGTTGCAGCCTTAGATGCTATTGTAGATAGAGGCGAGGCTGAAACAATTATTCTTGCAAAAGAAAAAGATATAAATCTCGCCTTAATGGATGACAGAAAAGGAATAAATATTGCGAGGAGGATGAATCTTGACCCAATTAGAACAACTACCCTTATAGGAATCGCTTACAAAAAAGGACTATTGAGTGATTTAAAGGAAGAACTTTTCAACCTTCGAGATAAAGGCTACTGGATTACTGATTATTATATTGAACAAATAGAGCCTGTTCAATAATTCAAATTTATCACAGGGCTGATTTTGCCGGTTTTGATGTGATCAAAAACGATATCA
>PFIF01000056.1:0-425 GCA_002782605.1 Deltaproteobacteria bacterium CG_4_8_14_3_um_filter_43_13
TTAACCTCCTTCATCTCTTGATGACGGATCTCTATCATATTTCAAGCCGGGTTACCCATACATTTTAGCGAGGAGCCGAAAAAAAGGAGAGGTGTTGAAAGGGTTTGTGGATGGTGTGAATGTCACCGATAACCAGACATCAGTTGTCAGGATGTCCAGCATCTCTTCCTGTGTTATCCTGAAGGGGTTGGGGTTAAATCCAATCATGCAGATGGTAACCAGAGACAGGAACAGGATTGCTATCCAGAGCGATATCCTTGGTGCAGCAGCTCTTGGTATCAATAACATACTGTGTTTGACAGGAGACCACCAGAAATTTGGTGACCATGCCTCTGCAAAAAACGTATTTGATATGGATTCTATACAACTTGTCCAGACGGTCAAATTGATGCGGGACGAGGGTAAATTCCTGGGGGGAGAAGAAC
>PFIF01000056.1:533-1961 GCA_002782605.1 Deltaproteobacteria bacterium CG_4_8_14_3_um_filter_43_13
TTATCCAGACTCAGTGTATCTATAATCTCCCGAAATTCGAAAAGTGGATGAAACTGGTGAGGGATAGGGGTTTACATGAAAGGGTGCATATCTTAGGGGGTGTTACTCCCTTCAAATCGGTGGGAATGGCAAATTATATGAAAAAATCCGTACCGGGTATGGATGTTCCTGATGAATTAATAGAGAGGATGAAGGCAGCCCCAAAGGAGAAAAAGGCAGAGGAAGGCATTAATATATGTATAGAGACTATTCAAAGGCTGAGAGAAATAGAAGGGATTCATGGTGTCCATATTATGGCAATAGAGTGGGAAGAGATGGTGCCGGAGATTGTTAAAAGGGCCGGGCTTTTTCCCAGGCCACATATAGAAGGCTAAAGGTGAATGGCGAAAGGCTGAAGGATTTGTTTCTACTGAAAGCTGACGGCTGATAGCTGAACGCTTGACTAATAGGAAAGGAGGTAAAACAAGATGGAAAAGATGCCTAAAATTTTAGTTGTTGATGATGATCCTGATCTTGTGGAATCGGTTAAGATGATGCTGGAAAATAAGAATTATGAGGTAATCACTGCCTATGATGGAATTGAAGGATTGCAGAAGACTAAGGAAGAGTCACCTGATTTGATTATACTGGATGTGATGATGCCAAATAAAGATGGGTATTCTGTGTGTGCTGAGCTCAAGGCTGACCCTAACTACAATAATATACCAATAATTCTTCTAACTGCTGTCGTTTCTCATATACCTACTACAACTTATACACAAAGGATGGGTATGGAAATAGAGGCAGATGACTATATTGACAAACCTGTGGAACCTTCTGAATTGGTGAGACGGGTTGATGTCCTATTACAAAAAGGGTGAAAGAGATTAATGGTTCACGGTTCACGGTTCACGGTTCACAGTTCACGGTTCACGGTTCACAGTTCACAGTTCACGGTTCACGGATTTAGGGTCTGACCCGACATTTGGGTTATATTGCTACGGGTCTGACCCCAAATCCCCCCGAGGAAAGCCATCACATGTTGAAGGATGCAAATATCCTGGTCATAGATGATGAGGCCGTTATAAGAGATGGATGCTCCCGAATATTGACAAAGGAAGGTTGTCGGGTCAAGGGCGTTGAAAACGGAGAGGCGGGTCTTGACCTTATCACCAACAAGGGAGAATCTTTTGACATCCTTTTATTGGATTTGATGATGCCTGGGATCAGTGGCATGGAGGTACTGGATGCTATACATAGCATTGACCGGTCCCTGATTGTAATCGTAATTACTGGATATGCTACTGTAGAGTCGGCGGTAGAGGCGATGAAAAAAGGGGCTTACGACTTTATAGCCAAGCCCTTCACGCCGGATCAATTGAGGATTGTTGTCAGAAGAGGAGTAGAAAAAAGGGTACTTCAAAGGGAGGCAGAAGATCTGCGAAAGGA
>PFIF01000056.1:2020-13157 GCA_002782605.1 Deltaproteobacteria bacterium CG_4_8_14_3_um_filter_43_13
ACTGTATGGTGGATGGGGTACTGGTAACTGACCGTGATAGTCAAATTGTACTCCATAACCCCGCAGCAACAAGACTATTGGAGATCGAAAGTTTACCAATCATAAATAAATCCTTATGCCAGTGTGTTAAGAATGAAGATCTTGTCAAAGCAGTGGCTACGACCTTGAGCACTGAAAGGTCCAAATACCTTGAAATATCCCAAGAGATTACCCCTTGCGAAGGATCAGCGAGGGTCTTTTTGAGAGCGGACACTGCCCCTGTCCTTAATGAGGATGGCGAAATAATGGGGTCTGTTACAGTTCTACACGATATAACCCAAGAAAAAGAACTGAATCAGATGAAATCTGATTTTCTAACGATGGTCTCCCACGAGTTAAGGGCGCCAATCTCAGCAATACAACAGCAGTTATCCGTAATAGAAGGGGGCATGGCCGGTCTGATCACTGAAAAACAGGGAAAGATGTTGATTCGGGCAAAAGAGAGGACAAAGGGTCTCCTTGACCTTATCAATGATCTTCTCAACGTATCCAGTATAGATTCAGGTATCGTGGTTCAACATAAGGAATCCATAGTGTTGAAGGAAATAGTAGAGAAAGCCTATCAGTTAATGGAGCCTGAAGCAGAAGTCAAAGGTATAAAAATGAGGCTGGAAATAACTGGCTCGCTCCCACCTGTAAACGCTGACAGAGAAAACATGGAAGAGGTATTTACCAATCTTATTAGTAATGCAATCAAGTACAATGTGGAAGGTGGGAGTGTTGTTATAACTCTTAGGAGCGAAGGAGAGTTTGTCCGTACTGATGTGACCGATACCGGCATAGGCATTCCTGAAAAAGATCTTCCAAAAATCTTTGATAGGTTTTATAGAGTTAAGAGCTCCCAAACCAGAACAGTCATCGGTACCGGTCTGGGATTACCTATTGCCAAAGGAATAGTAGAGGCTCACCGTGGCACAATAAGTATAAAGAGTAAAGAAGGTAATGGAACTACTGTTACTGTCCTGTTACCCAGGGCATCCTAATAAACCTGCCCCATCCTGGGAAAGAACCGGGAATCTCTATGCAAATAAATTTATCATATAATAGCAGACATACTTCTCTCACCCGCTCCCGCTGGTCGCTTGAGCTCGCAGAGAACACGGAGATTGTCTCCGTGCCTCTGTGTGCTCTGTGAGAGATCAAGTTGTGAAGTTAGCTATAACAGGTAAAGGGGGTGTAGGAAAGACCACTATTACTGCATGCCTCTCTAAAAAATTCCATGATGACGGTTATTCTGTACTGGCCATAGATGCGGATCCAAATGCCAATCTGGCTATGGCCATTGGATTTCCTAATCCCAATGATATAATACCCATAGCAGAGATGAGTGGCCTGATAGAAGATAGAACGGGTGCAAAACCAGGCACGAGTGGTAGTTTTTTTAAACTAAACCCCAAGGTTGATGACATCCCGGAAAAATATTGGGTAGAACACAAGGGCATACGGTTGATGATTATGGGTACGGTTAAGAAGGGCGGTGGGGGCTGTGTTTGTCCGGAAAGTGTTCTCTTGAGGACACTGGTCTCCCATCTCTTGCTTGTCAGGAAAGAAGTGGTTATTTTAGACATGGAAGCCGGAGTGGAGCACTTGGGTAGAGCAACGGCAAAGGCCGTAGATATGTTGATAGTGGTTGTAGAGCCGGGGAGAAGGAGTATAGAAACCGCTTACAGGATAAAGGGGTTAGCAAAGGATATTGGTATAGAAAGGATAGGGGTAATAGCCAATAAGGTGAGAAGTGATGCAGACAGAGAATTTATAAGGAGTAAAATGAAGGGCTTTGACATCCTGGGCTCGATATATTCGGATCCCCAGATAGTTGAGGCAGATCTAAAAGGTATCCCACCCTTTGAACTCAGTCCAGGGATTATGCTGGAGATGGACAAAGTAATACAGAGGTTAAAAGGTAAATGAGTGGATGAGTTCAAGGGTAGGGGCAACCCTGTGTGTTTGCCCTAAAAGAGTTAAAGGGTTCAAGGGTAGGCATAAACCTTGCGAAAAACACGAGATGCAATCATGAAGATAGTTATAGTTGGTCCAGGAGCGATGGGAAACCTGTTTGCCTTTTTTATGTCGAAGACAGGAGAGGAGATATGGCTTCTGGATAAGGAGAAAGACAGAGCGGATAAGATCAATAAAAATGGTTTGATTATAGAGGGAATAAGTGGTAATCATAAGGTACACGTAAATCAAACAACCAATCCGGCAGATATAGGAGATGCAGATATTATAATCATATGTGTTAAGGCATATGATACCGAAAAAGCCACCGAGGATTCACTGCCGCTCATAGGGGAAAATACTGTTCTCCTTACCCTGCAAAATGGTTCTGGCAATATAGAGACCATTTCCAGGATTGTTGGAAAAGAAAAGGTTGTAGGCGGAACTACCTCTCAGGGGGCTACTGTTCTTGGATTAGGGCACATAAGACACGCCGGCAGAGGTGAAACAACCATTGGAGAACTGAATGGAAGTCTTTCTTCGAGGGTTAAAGGCATCTCCAGTATCTTTAATTCGGCAGGCATAGATACCAGGATTACAGATGATGTTGAGGGGCTTGTATGGAGTAAACTCTTGATTAATGTGGGAATAAATGCCTTGACCGCTGTTCTTAGATTAAAGAATGGGGAATTGGTTGAATACAGTTGGGCAAGGGAACTCTTGAGGACGGCTGTGAAAGAGGCAGTGTTGGTTGTAAAAGCAAGGGGTATCCGGTTGACCTATGAGGATCCTATAAAGAGGGTAGAGGATGTATGCAGGGCAACGGCAACCAATGTCTCATCTATGCTTCAGGATGTCTTGAGGGCGAAAAAAACGGAGATAGACTACATAAACGGAGCTATTGTTAGCGAAGGTGAAAGATTGGGGATATCGGTTCCTGTGAACAAGACCTTGACAGGTATTGTAAAGACTATCGAGATGAGTTATGGGAAGAGGCTATAGGTAATTATCGGCAAGAATGGAGTGAACATGAGCAGGATCATTAAATCGTTGACCGTTCACCGTTAAACCTTGAACCGTGAACCTTGGAACTTAGAACCTGAGTAGTTACACTCAAAATTCAAAAATCCTTGAAAGAAAAATTCAAAAGTTAGATGGGGGTAGATGATGAGTGACATTCTTTTCAGTTCATGGGGTGGAGTTGTTGTAGACAATCGGGGAAAAGAGCCTGAGAATTATGAGAAAATTGAAAAAGTTTCCCTGCCTGAACAATTTGCACAGGATGAAAATATTAATGCATTAATAGGGTGGTACGGCTTTTTATTGAGAGTACAAGATGTGAATATCGTTGACATGTGCCGAGCCTACTTAACAGCGATACAGAATGAGTCCTGCGGGAAATGTTTTACCTGTCGTATCGGCACAAAAGTTTTATCGGACACCTTGACCAGAATCTGCCAGGGAAAAGGCCAGGATGAGGATTTAGAAGTTCTTTCTCGTCTTGCAGAGGTTATTCGAGAAGGTTCAAAATGCAACATTGGGCAATCTGGACCTGTTTCCCTTTTGGATGCGCTAAAGTACTTCGCAAAAGATTTTGAGAATGCAATACAGGGTAAGAACCCGATTCCAGAAGGGAATTACAGGTACAAGCTTACTGCCCCGTGTATGGATGCCTGCCCTATTCATTTAGATATTCCTGGTTATGTAGAATGCATAAAGGAAGGGAAATTTCAGGAATCTCTGAGTGTGATTACAAACAAACTCCCCCTTCCTGGAACGCTTGGAAGGGTCTGTGTGAGACCGTGTGAAGAACACTGTCGTCGAATGATTCTGGATGAACCCATCTCCATAAAGCATCTGAAGCGTTTTGTGGCGGATGATAACCTTGAAAGAAATAAGGGGATGTCATTCAAACCAACGCCATCTGAGAAGACTGGAAAGGTTGCCATTATTGGTGCCGGTCCAGGAGGGCTGACCTGTGCATATCACCTGGCACTAATGGGACATGAGGTTACTGTTTATGAAAGACACGGAGAGCCGGGCGGGATGGCGGCTATGGGGATACCTGATTATCGTTTGCCGAGGGATATACTCGGTTTTGAGGCAGATCAGGTACAAAAGATGGGGGTTACTATGAGATATAATGCTACTGTTGGAAAAGATGTTAAACTCTCTGATATAGAGAAAGAAAGTGATGCTGTGTTTATTGCCATTGGGGCACAAACAAACACAGAAATGGGGATTAAAGGGGAAGATAAGGGATATAAGGGATTTATCCCTGGCGTCCAATATCTTCAGGAAGTTAACATGGGAACTGACCCCTATCCTGAAGGGAAAAAGGTCCTTGTGGTAGGTGGCGGGAATGTTGCCATCGACTGCGTGCGCTGTTCATTTCGAATTGGCAAGGATGATGTAAACCTGGTGTATCGCAGGACAAAAAAAGAGATGCCAGCGGATCATGTTGAGATTAGCGATGCAGAAGAAGAAGGTGTAAAATTTCACTATTTAACCAATCCAACCAGAATCCTTACAAAAAAGGGAAAGGTGGTAGGTGTTGAGTGTATTCGCATGGAATTGGGGGAACCGGATGAAAGCGGACGCAGGCGTCCCGTTCCTGTTGAGGGGTCTGAGTTTGTTATAGACTGTGATATTTTGGTTCCAGCCATAGGACAGGCGATTGACCTGGAACTGCTGGAGAGTGAGGATAAAGTAGAGACAACCAGAAGAAACACTCTGGTTGTAAATGAATTTACAATGCAGACAAACAATCCAAAAATATTTTCAGCAGGAGACTGTGTAACCGGGCCATCAACGCTGATTCGTGCCTGTGCAGGCGGTAGAAAAGCAGCAACAAATATAGACCGGTTGATAAATGGCAAGGAATTAAAGGCAACCTATGAGGACTACTTTGATAAATTATTTGAGAAGGTTAAAGTCTTTGATCCCATAGAAGAGATAGGATTTTTAGGAGGCAGGAAGAGGCTGCATCTGGAAATGCTTCCCCCTGATGAAAGAAAACAGACCTTTGACGAGGTGGAAAAGGGATATAGTCCACTTGAGGCAATGAGTGAAGCAGATCGGTGTCTGAGATGTTATAGAGTTGGGATGGTAGCGGTTTAATAAAACAACAAAAAATCTTGACAGCAAATTGGCCGTGTGTTAAATTTGAGTTGAATGAACAATCATTCATAATTTTGTAAGGATTCAAGTAGTCAAGGGGTAGGGGCAATCCCTTGTGGTTGCTCAGTAGGAGCAGGGTTATCCCTGCCCCTACTCGAATCCTTGAATCCTTTTTTAGCATAAGCAGGACCTAAGGAATCCGAGAGATTAAATGACCGAGATACCAACAAAGGCAGAGGACAAACATAAAAGAATTCTCCAGGCGGCTATTAAAGTATTCGCCAAGAACGGTTTTTATAATTCAAAGGTTTCGGAAATTGCCCAGGAAGCAGGGGTTGCAGATGGAACGATCTACCTCTATTTTAAGAACAAGGATGACATACTCATTTCCCTCTTTGAAGAAGAGATGGAAAAAATTATACAGAATATGAAACAGGAGATCGGCAAAGAGGAAGACCTTTTAAAGAAGTTGAAGATATTTGCCGTTGTGCAACTGAATTCCAAGAAGGAAAATCCGGATCTGGCGGCCATTATGGAGGTGGAGCTAAGACAGAGCAGTAAGTTTATGAAAGAATATGTGAATATGAAATTTATTGAATATTTAAAGATTGTTTCTTCCATAATAAAGGAAGGCCAGAAGAAAGGGATAATCAAAAAGGAGGTAGACCCCACCATTGTGAGCAGGGCATTCTGGGGGGCGTTGGATGAAGTGGCCAGGTTTTGGGTGTTATCCCCCAGGAAGAAGGTCAGTTTATCCACTTCTGCTGAGTTGATAAGTGATATCTTTATCAAGGGGATGGTTGAAGTCGTGAAGTCGTAAATAAGGGGGTGGAATTTAGCTCAAAAGGAAATTTTTCAGAACAAACCAAATAGAAAAGGAGGGTTTAAGGTGAATGTAGTTGTGTGCGTAAAGCAAGTTCCAGATACCGAATCGGCAATAAAGGTTAAACCAGACGGTTCAGATATCATTAAAGATGATTTAAAGTATGTTATGAATCCCTACGATGAATATGGCATAGAAGAGGCATTACGGATTAAGGAAAAATTCGGTGGGGTGGTTACCATTCTGTGTATGGGGCCGGGAAGGGCTGTAGAGACCATAAGAACAGGCCTGGCTATGGGAGCAGACCAGGCAGTGCAGCTTGATGACCCTGCTTTCGAAGGAGGCGATGCTTTTGCTACTGCCAAGGCATTGGCTGAGGCATTGAAGGGCATAGAATACGGTCTGATCTTCTGCGGCAAACAGGCTATTGATGATGATCTCTCACAGGTGGGTGCAACCCTGGCAGAATTATTAAAGCTTCCCCAGGTCTCATTAATCCAGAAACTGGAGATTGCAGATGATAAAAAATCCGCAACGGTACACCGTCAGGTGGAGGGAGGAATTGAGATACTGAAGGTGTCTTTACCAGCGGTTTTGACAACGCAGAAGGGTCTTAATGAACCAAGATATGCCTCATTGCCCGGAATAATGAAGGCCAAAAAGAAGCCCCTCGATGTAAAAAACCTTGCAGCATTGGGGTTGAGTTCAGACAGTGTCGGTTGTGCCGGTTCAAAGTCGATAATAACAAAGTATACTCCTCCTCCTGCGCGTGCCGCTGGGAAAATTATAGAAGGAGAAGGACCACAGGAAACCGTACCCAAACTGGTTAAGCTTCTAAGAGAAGGAGCAAAGATGATTTAAGGAGGGAGGGGTAATAATGGCTAATAGTGTATGGGTATTTGCAGAAGTTAAAGATGGTAAGATAAAAAAGGTCACATTCGAGATGTTGAGTGAGGGCAAGAAGATGGCCGAGAAACTGGGAGTGGATCTTTCGGCTCTGCTCCTGGGCCAAAATGTAGGGTCTCTGGCGGAACAGCTCGGTCACTATGGTGCTGATAAGGTATATCTGGCTGAACACGAGGCATTAAAGGATTATACAACCGACGCTTATAGTAAGGTAATCGCTGAATTGATAAAGGCAAATGAGCCGTCTATAGTCCTTTATGGTGCTACGGTTTTAGGTAAAGACCTCTCTCCGCGGGTTGCTGCCCGTGTCGAGGCTGGACTGGCAACAGACTGTACAGGGATAGGCCTGGATGACAGTGGCAAGCTTACCGCAACAAGACCGATGTTTGCTGGAAAGGCATATGCCGATATATCCTTCTCCGACAGCAAACCAAATATGGCATCTATAAGACCAAATGCCTTGCCCGTCAGTCCGCCGGATGAATCGAAGAAGGCAGAGGTGATAAAGGTAGATGTAAATATTAATCCTGACGATATACGAACCACCATCCAGGAGTTTATAAAGACTGCCGGTGAAAGACCTGACCTTACCGAAGCAGAGATTATAGTTTCGGGTGGCAGGGGGATGAAAGGACCGGAAAACTTCAAGATGTTAGAAGAATTAGCCGATGTTCTTGGAGCAACTGTGGGGGCTTCCAGGGCTGCCGTTGATGCCGGATGGAGAAATGTATCCGACCAGGTAGGACAAACAGGTAAAGTCGTTTCCCCAAACCTCTATATAGCCTGCGGTATCTCCGGAGCCATTCAGCATCTGGCAGGTATGAGTACATCTAAGTATATAGTTGCCATAAATAAGGACACAGAGGCACCCATATTCCAAAAGGCCGATTATGGCATAGTTGACGATCTGTTTAAAGTGTTGCCTGTCCTTACAGAAGAGTTGAAGAAATTAAAGGCAGAAGGTTAGAAACATGGAGCATAGAGCATTCCATGCTCTATGCTCTCTCTCACCCCCCCCTGATTTGCTGAGAGGAGGTTTACAAAAATCATGAATGTAGCCGGTTATACAATCATGGGTATTCCAAATTTTGTTCTATTAGCTATTGTCATAATAGCAGCTCTGGTATTTTTTGTAAACAGGGTGAGGTATCTATATATTATCCTCCGCCTCGGGAGAGAAGACAACAGATTCAAGGAGATAGGCAAAAGGATAAAAATCACCCTAAAAAGGATCCTTTTACAGATATGTGTTCTAAAAGACGTCAGGGCCAGGGATTTGGCCGGTCTCGGTCATGCTATGATATTCTATGGATTCCTTTGTTTCGCATTCAGTTATATATTCATGTTCGGCAGGGGCTTTATCCCCGGTCTTTCCTTTCATGTGCTGGGGGCTTCCTTTGCCAGTTATTTCCCATTGATCCTGGATATAGCCGCATTAATGGTTATGATTGCAATTGTCTGGGCGTTACTGAGACGATATGTGGTAAGACCTCCAAGGTTAGAGACTACTCGGGAGGCAGCGGTTATATTGGGCATAATATTTTTCTTGATGGTCTTCCATTTCCTCATGGAGGGGTTTGAGATCAATATAGATTCCCACGAAACGGCAACTATGGCATTTGTCGGGGCAGCATTTGCCAGTTTTTTTAACAATATGGGTTTTGAAAAAACAACACAGGAAGCCCTCTTTATCGCTTCATGGTGGATTCACGTCCTTCTTGTCCTTGGGTTCATGGTTCTTATCCCCTATTCAAAACATCTCCATCTTATACTTGCTCCCTTTAACATCTTCTTTAAGTCACTGGGGCCGAAAGGTGCCCTCATGCCAATATTGAACATGGAAGAGGCTGAGACATTTGGTGTATCTAATGTAGAGGAATTTACATGGAAACAGTTGCTCGATCTCTATACCTGTGCCGAATGCGGTAGGTGCGAGATTAACTGTCCAGCCCACCTCTCTGAAAAGCCTCTTTCTCCAAGGCATTTAATCCACGACCTTAAAGTACACCTTCTGGAAAAGGGTTCTAATTTGCTTAGAAGTAAGAATGGGGGGGATGGAAAGACAGAGACAAAAGAGGCAGCGGAAGAAGGTTATGAGGGTAAGAGTCTTATAGGAGACGTGGTATCCGAGGATAAGATTTGGTCTTGTGTAACTTGCGGCTCATGTATGGAACAGTGCCCTGTAGCCAATGAGCATGTAGATAAGATAGTAGATATGCGGCGCTATCTGGTGCTTATGGAGAGTAAGTTCCCATCTGAAGTTCAGACTGTCTTTAAAAACATGGAGAACAACAGCAATCCCTGGGGTATAGGATGGGCAACCAGGGCTGATTGGGCTAAGGACCTGGGAGTGAAAATCATGTCAGAGGACAGCAACGTTGACATACTCTATTGGGTAGGTTGTGCAGGGTCATTTGATGACCGCAACAAGAAGATATCAACCTCTCTGGTCAATATCTTCAATAAGGCAGGTGTAAATTTTGGTATACTCGGCGTAGAGGAGAAATGCTGTGGCGATTCTGCAAGAAGGATTGGAAACGAATATCTCTTCCAGATGCTTGCTGCGGAAACGATAGAGATTTTGAAAAATTATAATGTAAAAAGGATTGTAACCCAATGCCCCCATTGCTTTAACACTTTAAAGAACGAATATCCTCAGTTCGACGGGGAATTTGAGGTATTGCATTACACAGAATTCATTACAGAACTGATTGCAGAGGGCAAGCTTAAGTTGACTAAACCGATAAACAAAACCATCTCTTACCATGATTCTTGTTATCTGGGAAGATACAATACAATATATGACGCCCCAAGGAAGATATTAAAGAGTATTCCAGGGGTTAAATTGGTTGAAATGCTAAGAAACAAGGCAAAGAGTATATGTTGTGGTGCTGGCGGTGGTCGGATGTGGATGGAAGAGCATTTGGGAAAGAGGATAAATGAGATGAGGCTGCAAGATGCCCTTGATGTGAATCCAGACCTGATATCAACCGTGTGCCCCTATTGTCTGACCATGTTTGAGGATGCCATTAAAGAAAGGGATGTGCAAGAATCTTTGAAAGGTAAGGATATAGCTGAACTGGTAGAGGAAGCAATGGAATAGGAGACAGGAGACAGAAGTCAGGAGTCAGAAGTCAGAATGAAAAGGGAACGGGCAAGGACATTTCAAGACTTGATTGTTTGGCAAAAAGCTCATCAGTTCGTCCTTTCTATGTATCAATCTACGGAAAATTTCCCAAAAAAAGAAATATACGGATTGACTTCACAACTTAGAAGAGCCGTCGTCTCAATCCCGGCCAACATAGCCGAAGGATTCAGGAAAACGGGTAAACCTGATAAATATCGTTTTATGAATATCGCTCAGGGCTCCCTGGAGGAATGTCGTTATTACTTGATTCTTACAAAAGATTTAGGATATGTTGACACAAGCGAATTGATGCCTCAGTTGGAGGAGGTGAGTAAACTACTTGAAGCTTATTCAAGGTCTATTCTGACTCCTGACTTCTGACTCCTGACTACCCCCCCATCATATTTTCCAGTTCTATTAAATCCTTCCTTTCACCAAGGGCAACAACGGTATCACCCAGTTCAATCCTGGATTCTGATGAAGGGTTAAATACCATCTGGCCTGTAGCCTTTTTTATAGCCACAATAATCAACCCCATGTCCTGTCTTATTGCACAATCGCTTAAAGATACATCGATAAACCTGGAAGCCTTCCGTACTGTAATCTCTTCCAGTTGGAGCTCCATGCTCTGCTTGTGGGTCGCTAATTCAATAAAGTCCACAACAGTAGGTCGTAGAATGGCGTGGGCCATGCGTATACCCCCAATAACATAGGGTGAAATAACCTTGTCTGCCCCTGCTCTCAAAAGCTTTCTCTCTGCCCCTTCATATGACGCCCTGGCCAAAATA
Source organism: Deltaproteobacteria bacterium CG_4_8_14_3_um_filter_43_13 (assembly GCA_002782605.1). GTDB lineage: Bacteria > Desulfobacterota > UBA8473 > UBA8473 > UBA8473 > UBA8473. The sequence continues at coordinate 12,762 of PFIF01000056.1, forward strand.
AAGATTTCAGGGTTTAACTCTCTGGCAGTCAGGGTTATATAAACGTTGTCCGCATCAGAAGAAACTGCCGCCACTAACCCTCTGGCATTCTTTATCCCGGCTTTAATAAGGATGTCTTCCTCTATTGAGTCGCCCTGTAAATATAAATAGTTTTCACTCTCGATCTTCTCGATAACTTTGGGATCATTGTCGATAGCCACAAATGGTAGTGGTTTAGCAGATGTGGCGAGCTCTTTGCAGATTAAACTCCCGATTCGACCACAACCGCATATAATGTAATGATTATTCAGTGCCTGAATCTGTTTTGTCGAGTAGACATCTTTTCAACCTCCTTTGTTGGTTGTTAATGCCCCTCACAGAACCGTGCTTGAGGTTTGCCCTCACACGGCTCTTCAG
>PFIF01000106.1:0-13123 GCA_002782605.1 Deltaproteobacteria bacterium CG_4_8_14_3_um_filter_43_13
TGGTTGAACGTTCAGGACAGGGGATGGATGACATATTTGAATACACCATCAAGGAAGGCAAAGGGCTGCCAGACCTTTCTGAAAGTGATGATTTTTCTGTCTGTCTTAAAATTCCAGCTCAGGTAAAAGACGAAAGTTTCATTTTCTTTCTTGAAAAAATCATCAACGAAAAACAGGCTACCCTATCTTTTGATGAGATATACGAATTGGAGAAGATTCGAGAAAATCAGCCTGTAGCCCAGATAGAAAATAGGAACAAATTTTTAGAGATTGGCGTTATTGAGCAGGTCGGCAAAACCAAAGGAGCAAAGTATATTCTTTCTCATAAGTATTATGCTCATGAAGGAAAGGTAGGTATCCATACCAGGTTAACAGGCATTTCACGGGAAAAAGATAAAGAGCTGATTCTCAAACATTTGAAGAAGAATAAAGGCTATCGACATGATTTGCAAAACGTCTTTCTGGAGTTAAATCCACAAGATATTTCAAACATCTTGCAAGAGTTGAAACGGGAAGGGAAAATAAAGTTTATAGGGACAACAAGAAATGGATATTGGGTACTTAGAAATTAAATATATAATTAAATTTAGAACTGCATCCATAAATTAAAAATACTTAATAATCATATGTTTACGCTATTTTAAATTAGATATAAATTAGATATAAAGTTTATTTAAGAGGCTATAAGAGACTATGGCGCTCCATCCCAACTTCCCTGAATCCCCCTACACCACACTCGACCCGGCCCTCCGCTGGTTTCCGGCGGATGAAGTGTTGCGGGAGTCCAGTTCTGAAAAGCTGATGCCGCCCTTAGTGCCGCAACTGCGCCGCAAGGTGAAGGAGTGGCGGGACAGCGGCTACGTCGGCGCGACCGACACCAGCCGCAGCCTGCTCAACTGGTGGTTCAACACCCCGCACTTACTGCCCCAAGCGTATCTCCCCTCGCCCTCTGGGAGAGGGGGCGGGGGTGAGGGTCTGGCCGAGTTCCAGTATTACTTTTCCCAGCGCGAGGCGCTGGAGACGATCATCTACCTGTACGACGTGGTGGGGGTAAAGGACAAGTTCGACCTAATGCGCTTCGACAGTTCCGGCGCCGTCTCCACGGGCATGTTCGACGAAACATGGCGGCGCTTTGTGGTGAAAATGGCGACCGGCACGGGCAAAACTAAGGTACTGAGTCTGGTTCTTGCCTGGAGCTTTTACCATAAGCTGTATGAGCCGGAATCGGAACTGGCGCGCAACTTTTTGGTGATTGCCCCCAACATCATCGTGCTGGATCGCATTTACAAGGATTTTCAAGGTTTGCGTATCTTCTTTGAAGACCCGGTTATCCCCGACAACGGCGTGGAAGGGCGCGACTGGCGCGACGATTTTCAACCGACCCTGCACGTGCAGGACGAGGTTCGCATTACCCGGCCGACCGGCAATATCTTTCTGACCAATATCCACCGGGTCTACGCCGGAGACGAGATTCCCGCATCGCCCGATGATGAAGACATGCGTGATTATTTCCTGGGTAAGCATCCCACCGGCGCAACCACCGACTCCAAAGTGGATTTGGGCATGATCGTGCGCGACATTGATGAGCTGGTGGTGCTGAACGACGAGGCGCACCATATTCACGACCCGCGCATGGCATGGTTCAAATCTATCGAAGATATCCACAACCGCCTGAAGCAAAAAGGGGCTGCCCTCTCCCTGCAAGTGGATGTGACCGCCACGCCCAAGCACAACAACGGAGCGATCTTCGTGCAGACCGTGGCCGATTACCCGCTGGTGGAGGCGATCAGGCAAAATGTGGTCAAACACCCTGTCGTACCCGATGGTCCGAGCCGCGCCAAACTGGTGGAGCGCCAGAGCGCCAAGTACACCGAGAAATACGCCGACTACATTCACCTCGGCGTGATCGAGTGGCGCAAGGCATACACCGAACATGAAAAGATGGGCAAGAAGGCCATCCTGTTTGTGATGACCGACGACACCCGGAATTGCGACGATGTGGCCGCGTATCTGCAAGCCACCTATCCGGAATTTGCTGAAAAAGACGCCGTGCTGGTCATTCACACCAAGAATAACGGTGAGATTTCCGAATCAACTTCAGGAAAAGCTAAAGAAGAACTGGAACGACTTCGCAAGCAGGCCAACGAGATTGACGGGCAGGAGAGCCCTCACAAGGCCATCATCTCCGTGATGGTGCTCAAAGAAGGCTGGGATGTGAAGAACGTCACCACCATCGTCGGTCTGCGTCCATATAAAGCCCCGAGCAACATCTTGCCCGAACAGACCCTGGGGCGCGGCCTGCGTAAAATGTACCCCGGCAGCCTGGAAGAATACGTCAGCGTGGTCGGCACCAATGCCTTTATGGACTTCGTAGAATCCATTCAGGCCGAAGGCGTGGTGCTGGAGCGCAAGCCGATGGGCGAAGGCACGCAAGCTAAAACGCCGTTGGTGGTGGAGGTCGACAAGGAAAACGAGAAGAAAGACATCGACGCACTGGATATTGAAATCCCGATGTTAACGCCACGCGTCTACCGGGAATACAAGAACCTGGGAGATCTGGACGTGGGCGTGCTCGGTCATTCAAAGGTGGCATACCGGCAGTTCAGCGAGGAGGAACAGCGGGAGATCGTCTTCAAGGACATCACTACTGGTGAAGTAACACACACCACTATTCTCGACCCGGCCGGCATTGCGGATTATCACAGTGTGATCGGCTACTTTGCTCAGACCATGATGAAAGACTTGCGGTTGGTCAGCGGCTACGACGTCCTGTATGGCAAGGTCAAGGCGTTTATTCAGGACGAATTGTTTGACCGCCCGGTGGAACTGGAAAGTCCCAACACCCTGCGCAACCTGTCGGAACTGGCCGCCACCAAAACCTTGATCGAAACCTTCAAGAAGGCGATCAACGCCCTCACCGTGCAGGACAAAGGCGACGCCGAAATCCGCGACACTATAAAACTGCGGCAGACGCGCCCCTTTGTGGCCAGGGATCAGGGCTACCTCATCCCGAAAAAGAGCGTCTTCAACCGCATCATCGGGGACAGTCATTTTGAACTTCTGTTTGCCCGATTTCTGGAAGAGTGCGACGATGTGATTTCCTACGCCAAGAACTATCTGGCGGTGCATTTCAAGTTGGACTATGTGAACGGGGACGGCGACATTTCCAACTACTACCCGGATTTTCTGGTCAAGGTATCCGCCAAGCGGATTTTCGTTGTTGAAACCAAAGGCCAGGAAGACCTGGACGTGCCGCTCAAGATGCAACGGCTGCGGCAATGGTGCGAAGACATCAATCGAGTGCAGGCAGACGTGGAATACGACTTTGTTTACGTGGACGAAGAGAGCTTTGAGAAATTCAAGCCTGTCTCATTCAGGCAATTGGTTGATGGCTTCAGGGAATACAAAGAGAAAATATAGTGGCAGGGTGTTGTACCTCATTGTAATTCGAGCTTTGAAAAACCCATTCTCCACGTCATTCCGGCGGAAGCCGGAATCCAGAACTGCTTGAAATAACTGGATTCCGCATCAAGTGCGGAATGACGAAAGAGAGGTGCAATGCGGTTGTGCAAAGCTCTCAATTGATCTGCGTTCGATAGCGACAGGCGAGCTTTGCTGATACCCTTTGGAAGAGTAACTTATGAAAAAACGAGTCATCATTCTCGTTTTTGTTGTCCTCTTTGTTGGTGTGGGCTTGCTTGTCTACCTTGGACAGCGAAAGACGCAGCGCAGTGAATTGTACTACTCGGGAACCATCGAGGCAACTCAGGCAAATCTTGCTTTCCAGGTAGGTGGCAGAGTGTCTCATGTTGCAGTCAACGAAGGTCAGTCTGTGGCAAAGGGAGATCCCCTCGCAGAACTGGATCGGTCGGAGCACCAATCCCGCTATGAACAGGCAAAGGCAAACCTCGATAAATCCTTAAAGAATCAACAGCAGCTTGAAACCCTTTTAGAAGTGTATAAGAAGACCCTGCCCGCAGAATTGGCCAGGGCAGAAGCAGGTGTCAGGGCTTTGGGCTCGCAGCTAAACGAGCTGCTGGCGGGCAACAGGGCACAGGATATAGAGCGGGCACGCCAGGCATTTTTGAGTGCAGAGGCCGTCATGGAAGACACAAAAAAAACCAGAGAAAGGTATAGCAATCTTTATCAAGAAGGCATTGTTTCAGAAAAGGATTGGGATGCTGTAAAACTCAAGTATGAAATAGCTTCCAGGGAATATGAGGTCAGCAAAGCATCCTACGATTTGGTTAAGGAAGGTGCCAGAAAGGAAACCGTTCAGACAGCGAAGGCCAGGCTTTCCGAAGGTGAGGCCCTTGTTAAACAGGCACGGAGCAGCTTAATAAAGATAGAAGCCGCAAAGAAGGATGTTGAGGCTGCCCGGTCTCAGGTTCAAGCGGCTAAGGCAGCCCTCAATCAGACGGAAATCCAGATGCAATATACGCAATTGAAGGCGCCTTTCTCTGGTATCCTTATCAGCCGCAATGTGGAACCGGGGGAAGTGGTTACACCGGGCCGTGAGGTTCTGACTCTTTCCGACCTTTCAAGGGTGGACCTGAAAATATTTGTAGATGAGACTGAAATCGGCAAAGTCAAACCAGGCCGGAAGGTAGAGGTAAGGATAGATACCTTTCCCGATAAGGTCTATACAGGGCGTATTTCTTTTATCTCTCCCGAAGGTGAATTCACACCCAAAATCATCCAGACCAAGAAAGAGAGGGTCAAGCTTGTTTATCTGGTCAAGGTTTCTATACCCAACCCCCGCCTCGAATTGAAGTCAGGAATGCCAGCCGATGCCTGGTTGCGATAAGCTGCTCCCAGGGGACTTCTTCAAAACTCTCTGGTAGGTTATAGAAAAGTATCAATTAAGGTAGGATTGAAACCGGTATGTCTGTATATGGAGACGAAAGGATGGGTTCCTCCGGGCACGGCGAACAAATCCCATTTATTAAGGTAGATAATGTTTCGATGAGCTTCGGTCAAAGAGAGGCAGTCCGTCAGGTATCATTCATGGTAGGGAAGGGGACTATATTCGGTCTTGTTGGATCAGATGGGGCAGGCAAATCAACCCTCCTCAGGATGGTGGCAACAATGATCAAGCCGTCTTCAGGATGTATTTTCATTGATGGATTGGATGTGGTAAGGGAAAAGAGGCGGGTTAAGTCCCTGATAGGCTATATGCCGCAGCGTTTCGGTCTGTATCAGGACCTCACCGTCGAAGAGAACATCGATTTTTTTATGGATATTTTTGGCATTTTTGGCGCAGAAAGAAAGAAAAGGAAGGCACGTTATCTGGCATTTTCAAACCTTCTCCCCTTTGCCAGCCGACTGGCAGGCAATCTTTCCGGCGGTATGAAACAGAAGCTGGGGCTTGCCTGTGTCCTCATCCACGAACCCCATATACTCATCCTTGACGAACCAACGAACGGCGTAGATCCCGTATCCCGAAAGGAATTCTGGGATATCCTGACTCAGATGCGCCATGATGGGATGACCATCCTTGTTTCCACGTCATACCTGGATGAGGGTGAAAAATGTGACCACCTGGGCATGATGCACCAATCACAGCTTCTGGATACAGCCACCCCTGCAGAGATTCGCTCCCATTTTTCCAGCCTGGAAGAGGCTATGATCTCTCGCATTCAGGAAGTGGATAAGGAACTTCTTCATGACAACTTCAAACTCTGATGCCATCGTTGTAAATAACCTTGAAAAAAGATTCGGACAGTTTGTAGCCGTCAATAGAGTCTCCTTTTCCGTAAAGAAAGGAGAAATCTTCGGTTTCCTTGGTCCCAATGGTTCAGGTAAATCAACTACTATCCGGATGCTCTGCGGCATAATCACTCCAACATCCGGTGAGGGAATGGTGGCAGGGCATGATATTTTTACCGAATCCGAAGAAATAAAACAGTCTATAGGTTACATGTCTCAGAAATTTTCCCTTTATGAAGATCTGAATCCCCTAGAAAATCTCCGTTTTTATCTCGGAATATACAACGTACCGCAGGACCAGTGGAAAGAGAGGATTGAATGGATCATGGATATGGTCCGGCTCCAGGATGTGCGGCACCGGTATGCCAGGGAACTGCCACCCGGATTGCGCCAGCGGCTCGCTCTGAGTTGTGCCCTGCTTCATCGTCCTGAGATCATCTTCCTGGATGAACCCACCTCAGGGGTTGATCCCATTACAAGGCAGCACTTCTGGACATTCATAGGCCGACTGGCAGGGGAGGGGATCACGGTCTTTGTTACCACCCACTACATGGATGATGCCCGTCATTGCCAGCGAATTGTGATGATCAATGAGGGGAGAATAGTCGCCACGGGCAGTCCTTCGAAGATTATTAGAGAGGCATGTCCGGATCGTCCTGAGGCAGACTTAAACGATGCCTTTATAACCTTAATGTCCCGGGAAACCCATTGATGGCAAAGTAAAAAGTCCATCTGCGGCGTTGCTCTGCATCCTTCGTCGTTGCAGCGTACCCCTAAGTACGCTTCACTCCTCAGGATTTGCGCGCCTTGCATCTGAAGCTTTTTACTTTGCCATCCTAATTTTGACTTTTTACGAGTCCATAAACCATTGAACCCTTTAAAGATTCAGGCCATTACACGCAAAGAGATCTACCACCTGATCAGGGACTTCAGGAGCCTGTATCTGGCATTCGCGATTCCTCTGCTTTTGATCCTCCTTTTTGGTTATGCCCTGAGCCTGGATGTAAACAATATAGGAACCGTTGTTGTGGATCACGAAAAGACAGACCTGAGCCGCGACCTTATCCGCCGCCTCGATGCCTCTTCCTATTTTAATGTTGTTGCCCATCTAGCGGATACAAAGACCGTCACAGAATACCTGGACCACAGCCGTGCGAAATTGGCCATTATTATTCCTCCAGGGTGGACTGGAAATATCAGGGCAAACCGAGAAGCGCCGTTGCAGGTGCTTCTTGACGGCAGCGATCCCAATTTCGCCGGCATATCAAGGGGATATATTACTGCTTTTATCGAAACATATAACAAGCAACTTCTGCTGGACTTTCTCAATCGTGAGGGTTTGGAAAAGATCAAACCGCCTGTTGAAGGCCTTGTCAGGGTCTGGTTCAACGAAAGCCTTGAGAGCCGAAACTTCATTATCCCAGGGATCATAGCTATTATCATTATGATTGTGGGGGCCATGTCAACCTCTCTTGTCATTGCACGGGAGTACGAAAACGGGACGATGGAAACGATCCGATCCTTACCCATAAAGGCAGGAGAATTCCTGATAGGCAAGGCCATTCCCTATTTTCTGATTGGGCTCACCGATGTCCTGGTGGCTATTTTTATGGGACAGGTCTTGTTCGGAGTAGTTATGAAAGCCAGCTTCTGGCTCATGATTGTGGCATCTTCTATCTATCTTGCCGTTGCCCTCACGCTCGGTTTACTCATCTCAGTCATTACAAAATCACAACTGGTTGCCAATCAAGCGGCTGTCCTGATTACATACCTCCCTTCGCTCCTCCTTTCTAATTTTGTATTTCCAGTGGTCAACATGCCCAAAGCTCTCCAGCTTGTGACCTACATTGTCCCGGCTACCTATTATATAGACATCCTGAGTGGAATATATTTGAGAAACCTAGGGCTCGTATACCTGTGGCCGAGTTATCTGGTTCTGATGAGTATGTTTATTGCCCTGGCCATCGCAAATCTTGTTGTACTGAAAAGGGAAGGTATGTAACATGAAGTGGCTTCGAATTCGTGAACTGATCCGCAAGGAGTTCATCCAGCTTTTCAGGGACAGGCGGAACCGGCCCATACTAATTATCTCACCCATCGTACAATTATTGGTTTTCGGTTATGTTGTTAATTATGATATCAGAGATATACGGGTTGCTTTTTTTGACCAGTCGCGCACACAGGAAAGCCGCATGCTGGTTGATGCTTTCAGTGCCAATAAGGTCTTTAGAATTACCCATTTTTCAAGGGACCACCGTGAATTAGAAGAATTGCTCCTCAGGGGGAAAATAGATCTTGGCATCAAGGTAGGTCCGGATTTGAGCCGGCGCATTAGAAAAGGTGAGACAGCAGATGTTCAAATCTTAGTCAATGGCAGTATGAGCAATATGGCATCTGTGCGGATTGCCTATACATCGTTGGTTCTCGATAAGTTTAATCGGGAATTAATCAGAGAGCTGTATCCCCAGCAATTGAATTATGGAAAGATAGATGCCAGAATCAGGGCTTGGTATAATCCAAACCTTGACAGCCAGAACTTCTTTGTGCCTGGTATTGTGGCTTTTCTGATCATGCTGATTTCCTTGCTCTTTACCTCGATGGCCATAATCAGGGAAAAAGAGGCCGGAACTATGGAACAGTTGATCGTCACACCGGTGAAACCTATTGAGCTTATTGTGGGTAAAACCATCCCCTATATCATCATTTCTCTTGGTCAGATGGTCGTGGTGACCCCCTTTGCCGTTTTATGGTTCAGTATCCCCATAGCCGGCAGTCTCATCCTTCTTTTGGCTGCCGCCTGTGTTTTCCTTTTAAGCACACTGGGTATCGGGCTTTTTATATCCACCATCTCCTCTACCCAGCAGCAGGCCATGATGACCACATTCTTCTTTATCCTCCCCTTCTTCATGCTCAGCGGTTTTGTCTTCCCTATCGCCAACATGCCTGTTGTGGTTCAATGGTTGACTTACCTGAATCCTTTGAGGTATTTCCTTGTCATCATAAGAGGGGTTTTCTTAAAAGGGGTAGGTATAGGTGTTCTCTGGCCCCAATTTGCGGCATTGACCATCCTCGGATTGGTTGTCTTTGCAGGGGCTATCGGGCGTTTTAGGAAGAGACTTGATTAAGTGAGATGGGGCACTTTCCTTGGAATAAGAGAGACCTTTGAAAAGGTATCTGAGAGACCTGTTGTAAAGGTATTTATGGAGTGACCCGCTAGTATTTGATCTTTACCAGGAATAACCCTTGGGGAGGGGCCGTTATACCGGCCTTTTTTCTGTCTTTAGCTCTAAGTATCTCTTCAAATTCACTTACCCCAATCTTCCCCTTGCCCACATCTGCCAGCGTTCCCACAATATTCCTTGCCATCTGCTTTAAAAAGGCATTGGCTTCAATCTCAAAGATTATGAATCCCTTTGTGTCTTTATCGATGGATATGCCGTAAACCTCTCTGATAGGGTTATTGCTGTTGCATCTTGATGCCTTAAAGGAAGAAAAATCGTGTTCCCCGATGAGGCATTGCGCAGCCTCTTTCATTTCTTTAATGTTCAATTTGAAAGGCATAAACCAGGAAAAATTGCGGTATAGAGGAGAAGGGAACCTCCGGTTCAGGATGACATATCTGTATATCTTGTTTTTGGCACTGTATCGGGCATGGAAGTCTTGTTCGGCATCACTTATCTCTTTAATAACAATATCAGGGGGAAGCATACTGTTCAGTCCCCTCTGGATATTGCTTAGATCGAGTTGAGACTTGGTAGAAAAGTTTGCCACCTGTTCTATAGCATGAACACCTGCGTCTGTCCTTCCTGCTGCGATCAGCCTGATCTCTTCCTGGGTGATTTTCTGTAACCTGTCCTCGATAGTCTCCTGGATGCTCACTGCATTGGGCTGAATCTGCCAGCCGTGATAGTTGGTGCCATCGTACTCGATTACAAGCTTGATGTTTCGCATCTCCTTTAATCTTTCCCCAGGTTTTTTAATACCATGCCGTTAATTGTACGTGGTTCAAATAGTGTATTCATTTTGTTGCAAAGCAATTAAGCCGGGCAAGAGTATTTGTTCTTAAATACCTCTACAGCCCTAAATAACTGTTCATCATCCCTATACGCTCTAAAATTTTCGATCGAGTCCAAATCTATTTCTTCTATGCCATCTTTACTTATAAAGAGAGGGACTCCAATGCATATCTCGTTTTCCCCCAAGCTGGTTCTCTTGGTCAGGGTTACTAGGGTACGGACATTAGCAAGAAATGCTTTTATGATGGCTATTACAGCAATTCCAACAGGAAAATCCGCCCTTTCTCCACAGTAGTATTCAATAAGGGGTTTAACAGATAACCGTGTGGGTATAGGATATGTGTTGATGTAATTAAAGACCCCTTCGCTTCCTCTCTGAACCATCTCATAAGCCTTGTTGTATACCTCATCCACATCTGGATTTTTCTTAAGGGTAGGAGAGATATCTTCCAATATTTGGCCCGTTGGTGGTTCGCAGTTTATCCGAAGCATACTCTTATATATTACCATGCCTCTCAGTTCATGATTACCGCCAACCAGCCCATCTACAGAGATTTCAACGGGCAAATCTAACTCCTCCCTGATTTCCCTCTGAAACCTCATAGAATCCAACACAGGTCCTATCGCAACAACCCTCTTGAAATACCTGGAAAAGACCCACGTACATAACTCGTTTGGATTGCTTACCACTATTACCATTTCAGGGATACGGGAAGGATTTTCTTTAATAGATTTAGCACAATCCTCAAAAATAGCCTTATTCTCATGCATCAGGGTTGTTCTATCGGAAGCCCTACCTGTATCTTTTGGAATGGTCTTCCCCGCACACATTATTATAAGTTCCCCATCAACTCTGTCATAAGAATCGACAAATTCGATATTAGGTAAAACCCCATCCATACCGTCTTTTAACTTTTCAATTAAGGCATAATAAAAGATTTTGTCTCTACCTTGAGATGCATTCTTTGGTCTGCCGAATAGCTGGATCTTTTCACAGTCTGGTAGTGCATGCTCTGTCAGAATCCGCTTGAGAATTTCACTTCCCATTGCTCCACTCACACCAATAATGGTTACAGTCTTAAATCTGCCTATAGCACCATAAGGGTCTTTTTTGTAATTTATCTTTTTAGAAAAGTAATTCCTTTCTCTTGAAAGATTTTTTTTCTCATTATGTGTCGAACAGCATCTGGACATGTATTTAAAAGTGAACCCTATCTGTTTTGGATCTACTAATTTTTTCCCGGTCTCGAATTCTATACAAGGATTATGTAGTTCTTGCATTTACCCCTCAACCCTGGGAAAGATCGGTTCAATCTTTGAGACGGCAGTCTTCTCTCCTGTTTTTCCCCACTCTGTTATATCATCCAATCTCTGGGTGTGTAAATCCCCCTTTATCCCTAAAGATGCCCATATCTTCTCAGCGGTACTCGGCATAAAGGGAAAGAGAAGAACAGTAATAACCATCAGTGCCTCTACGATATTATATAATACAGCATTCAATCTTCCCGTTTGATCTTCTTTCTTTGCCAGGGTCCAAGGTGAGGTCTCGTCTATATACTTATTCACAGCAGCTATAAATCCCCAAATGGCAATTAATGCCTTGTTAAATGCCAGTCGGCTCATCTGATTAATCATGTCTTCAAGCATATTTGAAGCATCACTTCTCAATCTCTCGTCAATCTCTAAGTATCCGGTTGGTTTATGAAGAACCCCCTTGAAATATTTAATAACCATTGCCAGGCTGCGACTCACCAAATTCCCAAGATCGTTTGCCAGATCAGAATTCAACCTGTTAACTAAGGCACTCTCACTGAAATTGGCATCCAATCCAAAGACCATCTCTCGCATAAGAAAATACCGAAAGGCATCGAGGCCATACTTATCTTTTAAACTAAGGGGGTTGATGATATTCCCAAGACTCTTGGATATCTTGTTTTTATCTATGTTCCAGTAGCCGTGAACATTTAAATGCTGATATGGTTCAATGCCAGAAGCCTTTAGGATGGTTGGCCAGTAAATACCGTGGGGTTTTAGTATATCCTTCGCGATCAGGTGTTGGGTTGACGGCCAGAATTTATGATAAAGATCAGAGTCAGGATAACCAACAGCAGTTAGATAATTGATAAGGGCATCAAACCAAACATAGGTGACATAGTCTTTGTCAAATGGCAGAGTTATTCCCCAATCCAGCCTTGATTTTGGACGCGAAATGCACAGGTCTTCTAAAGGGTCTCTCAAGAAGGCCAATACCTCATTGCTATATCTTTCAGGGCGAATAAAACCAGGGTGGGACTTGATATACCCTATCAACCAATTCTGATACTTGCTCATTCTAAAGAAATAGTTCTTTTCTTTTATAAACTCAGGGGCAATCTTATGATCAGGGCATTTGCCATCTGCAAGCTCCTTTTCATAGTAAAAACGTTCGCATCCAAAACAATAATATCCCCCATATTCACCAAAGTAAATATCCCCTGCGTCGTATACTTTCTGAAGAATCAACTGAACAACTTTCTTATGGTCTTCATCGGTTGTTCTGATAAAGTAATCATTAGAAATGGAAAGCTCTGGCCAGATATTTCGGAATAGCATGCTTATCCTATCAGCATATTCTTTTGGGTTTTCTCCCGCAGCCTCGGCAGCTCTAACAACCTTATCACCGTGTTCATCCGTTCCTGTAACGAAAAATGTTTCCCTCCCAGACAGTCTGTTGAAACGGGTGAGAACATCTGCGGCTATAGTAGTGTAGGCATGTCCCAGATGAGGTTCAGCATTTACATAGTATATAGGAGTAGTTACATATAATGTTTTACTCATGTTTCAAACTCAACATTTACCTTAAAGATTTTTTTGGCAGGGAGATTGAGGATGTCTTTAATGGCTGTTTTTTTTGATATATCAGCGAGACTATCCCTGATCTCCTCTTTGGATTCACCGATAAAAGTAAACCATACATTATACTCATGTTCTCTTTTGTAGTTATGTGTTATGCCCTGGTATGAATGTAGTACCTTAACAAAATCTTGAATCTTTTCAGGGGGGACCCTGGCCGCACACAGTGTGCTTGTAAAACCCAGTTTCTTTGAGTCAAAGGAAGCACCAAGGCGTCGAATATAGCCTTTATGTATCAATTGCTTAACCCTCTCTATCATATTGTCTTCAGAGATATTTAATTCCTCTCCCAGCACTTTAAATGGTCTGGAGCTGATGGGGAATTTAGACTGAATCCTGTTCAGTATCTCCCTGTCTTGCCTGTCCATGTTAGCTTACCGTATACCTGTTCACCCGTTCATATTTAAACCATGCCCGGAGCTCACCTGCTCACCTGTTAGTGGAATGTCCCTTTAATACCTTTACTATGAATTACTATAAATATTCCCTCCCCCTTGATGGGGGAG
>PFIF01000106.1:13176-15630 GCA_002782605.1 Deltaproteobacteria bacterium CG_4_8_14_3_um_filter_43_13
AGACATTTTTTGGTAAAGTTATTTATGAGTCAAAGCATTAGATGTTTCAAGTGTTTAACATATCTTATAAGCCTATACTATAAAAGAAATTCTTTCAAGCTAAAAATTTTTGACAAAAGGAGACTATGGTGATAGATCAAACAGTTATTGGTCTTGATTAATCTTCTGAGTAACTTCAAAAAAGTTACTCCTTGATAAACCGCCCCAGCAGGGCGTAGGTCGCTAATGATTAAAACCGTCTCTACTTTTGGAAAAGCATCAGAATATTTAAGATGGAAGATCAATTGAAAAGCAGGATTAGGGTTGCTTGTGGAAAAGAAAAGGCAGACCTTTTAATCAAAAATGCCAGAGTTGTGGATGTATTTTCAGGCAGCATTTTTTCTGCCGATGTGGCAATCCACGACTCAATAATCATAGGGTTTGGAGATTATAATGCCAGGGAAATTATAGACCTGAAGGGGAAGTTTCTCTGTCCGGGTTTTATTGATGGTCATATCCATGTGGAAAGTTCAATGGTTTCAGTATCTGAATTTGCAAGGGCTGTTGTTCCTCTGGGGACTACTTCAATAGTAGCTGATCCCCATGAAATAGCCAACGTTATGGGGTTAGAAGGCATTAAATACATAGCTGAATCAGGCAGATTAAGCCCCCTGGATGTATATATCATGCTGCCATCCTGTGTGCCTGCTACAGATATGGAAACCTCTGGAGCAAGATTGTCTGCTTCAGACCTTTTAAAGCTAATTCACAAAGAATGGGTACTGGGGCTCGGTGAGGTTATGAACTTTCCAGGGATAATAGATGGAGACCCTGAGATTTTGAGAAAGATAGAAATGGCTGAGGGGAAAAGGATTGATGGGCATGCACCTATGCTGGCTGGAAATGATCTCAATGCTTATATATCTGTGGGTATAGGTTCGGACCATGAGTGTACAACTCTTAAAGAGGCAAAAGAAAAACTCCAAAAAGGAATGTACATAATGATCCGAGAGGGAACAGTGGCAAAAAACATGAAGACCCTTTTACCATTAGTAACACCCACTAATTCAAGAAGGTGCCTCTTTGTTACTGATGACAAACATCCCCTTGACTTGTTTGAAGAAGGACATATGGATTTCCTGATAAGAAAGGCTGTTAAGGAGGGATTGGATCCCATTATTGCTGTACAGATGGCCACGTTAAACCCTGCAGAGTATTTCCGTTTGAAGAGATTAGGCGCTATAGCGCCGGGGTACAAAGCGGACATTACCGTATTCAAAACGTTAAAAGAACTAAGAGTAGAAATGGTGTTTAAAGGCGGTAAATTGGTAGCAAGGGATGGCCGGCTTTTGGAACTATCACTAAAAGAAAAAAAACCAATACTCAATAACTCCCTCATTATAAAAGATATGGACATTGACAGATTGAAAATAAAGGCATCTTCGGAGAATGCCAGGATAATAGAATTGGTCCCAAATCAGATAACGACAAAGAAGACAATTGAGAAGGTAAAAATTGTTAATGGCCATGCATTGGCTGATATCGAAAGGGATATTCTTAAGATAGCGGTAATAGAAAGACATACCGGATCGGGCAATATTGGATTGGGGTTTGTAAGGGGTTTTGGGCTGAAAACCGGCGCTATAGGATCTTCGGTTGCCCACGATTCTCATAATATAATAGTAGTGGCAACCAATGACGATGATATGTTGAAAGCGGTAATGGAAATAGAAAAGATAGGTGGGGGACAATTGGTTGTGGGAAACGGGAGTATATTGGCTTCTCTACCTTTGCCAATTGCTGGATTGATGTCCCATAGGCCGCTTTTGGAAGTAGCTGATGCAATCAAAAGCCTTCTTGCATCAGCAAAGACCCTTGGATGCCATCTTAGAGATCCCTTTATGGCTTTATCTTTCCTTGCTTTGCCCGTTATTCCTGAATTAAAGATTACAGATAAAGGCATAGTGGATGTGAGTGAATTTAGGATAGTTCCCCTATTTGAATAGGAGAGTTGGAAACCTTTAATAGCGAGGATTAATGAATGAAAACAAGTTTATCAAATCGAATGACAGATGAGGGAAAAGAAAACCTGTGGGGTAAATATGTAGAGATAAAGCTTAAAGATAACAGGACAGCAAGAGGGCTTGTTATTACCCAGGCAGGTGATTCTATTAGTATATCCGATGAGTTTAAAAATCTAGAGGAATACCAAAACTATAAACCTGAAATAATGGGAAGCTGTGGTGTAGTATATCCACATACAGAGGGGTATAAATGGAGTGAAATAGAGAAGGTAGAGGTTATTTAAAATCTTCCCGGATTAATTTTTTTTGTTGACTTTTTTGCGAGTTTTTTTTAATTTAGTATTTAGAAAGTGAATGGTCTTCATTTAATTAATATAATTTGTAACTACTCAGGTTGTCAGGTTCACGGTTCAGGGTTCACGGCTGATTGGCTTGCGCTCTTCATATTTCT
>PFIF01000217.1:0-724 GCA_002782605.1 Deltaproteobacteria bacterium CG_4_8_14_3_um_filter_43_13
ATCACATGCAGTTTCATATTATCTCCTCCTGCTCTCATTTTAAGTTTGCAATGGCAGGGCTGTCAAGTAAAATTCGGGGATTAAAAGAAATTCAATCCGCCGGAGGCGGAGAGGGTTTGTGTGAACTATAAAAATAATCTCTGCTCACCTGATGGGTGAGGGGGGAAGGAGGGGAAAGAAGATTATGGAACGGTTTAGGACAAAAAGATTGTGGTTATTGATAGCCTTGGCTACGTTTTTTTGGTCTCTACAAGAAGCACGGGGACAAGATTTAGGAAATATAGCATTTGTTGATAATGTTAACTTTGATGCTAATGGATATCACTCAAACCCAGACTACAATGGTCAATGTGTCACCTATGTGAAGAATGCAAGGACTGAATTAAACTTTATATTTGGCAACGGTTACAAAGGCAAAAGCATAACTGACGAGAGAATAGAAAATGCGAGAAATGCAGGCTTTGAGGTGAACGGTATTCCAAGAGTCGGAGCAGCCTTCCTTGAAAATGTTAAAACTAGCAGCGGCGGTTTTGTAGCTCATACGGGTCTTATAACAGACGTAAAACTTACTGAAAAAGATGGGAAATATGTTTATGTAGTTAGTATTAAAGAGTCTAATCGTCAGAACGATCTAAAGATGGGTACACGTGAAATTGAGCTTCCTGACACAGGATGGTATTTTATTCATGAGAAAGAAGGGGTTTACAATGAGAAGAAAGAAAAA
>PFIF01000217.1:803-3924 GCA_002782605.1 Deltaproteobacteria bacterium CG_4_8_14_3_um_filter_43_13
ATGAGCGGACAGCAAAAATAGAAAAACTCAGGAGGGAGGCAGAGGAAGCCCGTACAGAGGCCGAAAGGCTAGCTTCCCCAAAAGGTTTATTTAAGGAGACGATTAAAGGTATTCCAAAAGCCGTGAGAGATCTTGAAAAAGGGGAGTTTAAAGGCACATTTCCTCAGGCTATGTACGACATTAGCACGTTATACTTAGAGGTTTGGGCTAAAATGCATGGTTATTTCGTTTATAGACCGTATAGATGGCCTGGGACACTGTTGGCGCCCACAGACACCATCCACAGCGCTGACGACAAAAAAATATTTGAAACTGTTAAGGCTGCCGAAGATATTGCTCGCAGGCTTGCCAAGACAAAGGTTGATGTCTTCTTCCTCTCTGACAATACAGGCAGCATGAGCGGTCTGATTGCCTCTGCTAAGGATAATGCCTTAACAATTCTTAATAAGCTAGCAGGCGAGGACTCAAGATTTGAAAAGATAGATGTCAGATGGGGTGTTGGCAGGTATTATGGAGATCCCACTGAATCTGGAGAGGCCCCGACAACAGCCTACAGACTGCAACAAGTGATGACTACAGATAAAACTGCTATTCAGGATGCAATAAATCAATGGTCTGCAAGCGGCGGAGGCGACTGGGAGGAAGCAAACTTTTTTGCTATACAGCAGGCTGCAACAGAAGGGGCTGGAACTCCACGAGACGGCACAAAAGCTACAAATCAAAAGACTGGTTGGAGAAGTGATGCAGCAAAGGTAATTGTTGTATTCGGCGATGCGCCTTCATGGCAAAAAAGCGTTAATGAAAAGGAATTGAGGCAGGTTTTGCAGGATAAAGGCGTCCATGTAGTTTTTATTGATACAAGCAGCATTAATAACGCAGGCAGTGATCCGGTTGCTTGGGATGCAATAACAGGCACTCAGATTAAAGGAGCGGCTGAGGAACTTGCCGACGGCTCGTCAGGTTCGTATATTCCTCTTACAGACAGCAGCAAGATTGTTGAAGCGGTTCTTGATGGTGTCTATGATGCAATAACTGACAACACATGGGCAGGCGGCCAAATGGCAAGGATTGACTCTTCAAAGATATGGCGCAGCAGGACAGCAAGTTCCATAACAGGTGAAAGTTCAAATAATAGGAATAATTGGGATTTCACATTAAGATACCCTGGACAGACGGCATCAACATTTAGCTTTAATACTGATGGTGCAACATTGGTGAGTGATAAGCGTTATTACAAGAAGAGTATGATAGGCGGTGGGACAAATATATTTGGAAAAGATATGTCTCTGAATTCGTTGGTTCAATTTACATCTGATAAGGACTTTTTCAGGTTTGTAATGAGAAACAACAGTTCATCATTTGACAGCAATCCGGACAATAACACTGCTCGTGTAGAGGCATATTTCGGGCACAAGACAGCAAAGGCCAAATTGCCATCCAGCGGCATAGATGTTTATGACCTCTCAATGACGACGGTATCACCTTACGAAAACAAATATGTTCACACATCAGGCGAAGACCTTCCTATACAAATGTCTGTAAACTGGCAAACAGGCAAGGTGTATGCAGTAGGGTCTACAGATATAGCTCAAAGGTCAGGTATTGCATTGTTTCTTGGTTCTGTAGATAGAGATAAATCAATTATAGAAGGTGATTTCACATATAAAAGCGCTCGCATAAAGACTTCTGAGGAAAGTAGTATTCCACGGTTTATAAAGGACACTGATCGTGGAAATACCTATGTACAGATATATGGAGAAAATGAGCCGGTGGGCATGGGTGGCACATTCAGCGTAGACTGGTATGATGAAAACAAATCGTCGTCGCTGGGCCATATGATTACATCAGGCTTTCTGGATGAGAAAAATGTTTCTTACACATCGGTCAGTAATAATGAGGTATGGAAAGGTTTTGCAGTAGGGTTTGTCCATAATCGTAATGATGGCAGCTTGACTATTGCCACTAACGACAGCAGCAATGATGTGCAAATGACGCTTAAACCCTCAACAGGAGAATTTGCTGGCCAGATTTCAACAAGCGACGGCACAAATACTTACAGTCTTTCTAGTTCTACGAGTGATAAAAATGTCTATGTATCACCGCAGGCATTTGGCGCAACAAAAGACTTAAACGGTGTTCCTGCATACATAGCTACAGAAAGACATGCCTTAAGTAATTACAACTATATGACATGGGGACACTGGAGCTATGACACCGGTACATCTCCAGATAAAACAGTATTTATGGCTTCTCCGTGGATAGCAGGTCGCCTGACACCGTCATCTGATATTCCAACGACTGGCACAGCTACTTATAATGGAGGTGTCACAGGGCAGCTTAAAGAAGCCGGTGGTCTTTTTACGTCAGTTGGGGGAACATCAACATTGACAGCTAATTTCGGCAGCAAAGGCATTACAGGTTCTTTTGATAACTTAAAACGCTATGATAATTCAACATGGGTAACCAGTGCCGCTGTGAATGCTAATTGGGGTGCAGGCACAAATGCCATCTCCGGCACAATCGCAGGTGAAGGTAAGAACGGCAACATTAATGGCGCGTTCTTTGGTCCCTCTGCACAAGAGATTGGCGGTAACTGGACATTAAACGGCGGCGGGGATAAAGCAGCTGGAATATTCGGCGGAAAGAAATAAGGGGGGATGCTGAGGATGAAAAAAACACTTATTGCAGTGCTGATTCTTGCTCAATCGCTTTTGCCAGTATTTACAGCCTTTGCACAAGAGATCAATAAAAAAGATGCGGAGGCAATAAAAGAAAAACCTGCTGATGTTGAAATAGATTTGGAGAGGTTGAAGGAGACTGCATATTCCCTTGTGAACAAGGGCAAATTCAAAGAGGCATATGATCTTCTTCTGAAAGATTATCCTGAAAATAAGGATGATATTGAGGTCAACTTTCTTTTAGGTATGTCAACCTTTAAACTGCGGAAGTTTGACGAAGCTATAAAGTATTATCAGATTATCTTAAACAAAGACCCTGATGCGCATCGTGTGCGCCTTGAGCTTGCCCGGGCATACACAGCAAACGGGCAGATGAATGAGGCAAAAAAGGAATTCAATGCCGTACTTGCCACCAATCCTCCACAGGTTGTCGGCGAAAACAT
>PFIF01000145.1 GCA_002782605.1 Deltaproteobacteria bacterium CG_4_8_14_3_um_filter_43_13
CAAGACCAACCCCAAATGCGAAAAAGAAGACAAAGGTAAAGATCAACACTGCCGTTTTTATACCCCTCTCTTTTATCATCATC
This sequence comes from Deltaproteobacteria bacterium CG_4_8_14_3_um_filter_43_13, assembly GCA_002782605.1. GTDB lineage: Bacteria > Desulfobacterota > UBA8473 > UBA8473 > UBA8473 > UBA8473. The sequence goes on from PFIF01000145.1 coordinate 84, forward strand.
ATAAATTGGGCAACACATGGCACAAAAAGCGTTAATATTACTGCTGCCACAGTAAGCTGCATCCCTGTAAGGGAATTTTGCATACTGTACAATCCTGCTGCACCATAATCGCGCCTAAAGAATCCAAAGAGAAACACCCTTGCGGTTTCGTCTGGCAAACCAATAAGGTTTACAAGCGGCGCTAAACCATTTGTTATCACATGTAAGATTCCTGTTAACTGAAAAATCCAGATCAGGACACTCACTATAATAAAAAGAGGGAAAACCTCTTTGAAATACCATACCATCCTTGAGTAAGTTTTTATTAAGACATTTGAAATCTTGGGTAATCGAAGGGGGGGCAGCTCCATATAAAAACTGGGGTTTTCGCCTGGCAATATCCTTGCCGCCAAAAAACCAATCAGAATAAAATTAAGTAATATTACGACAAACCATATAAATAATGCTAGTGGATGACCTGCTAAAATGGCAAAAATGACCCCTAACTGTGCTGAACATGGCACAGCCAAAGCCAGAAGCAATGTGGAAATTACCCGCTCACGTTTAGTCTCTTGTGTCCTGGTTACCATTGTCGCCATAGTGCTGCAACCTAACCCCAGCACCATAGGTATAACCGCCCTTCCACTCAGCCCAATCTTCTTGAAAACCCTATCTACCAGCATGGATAACCGGGGAAGGTATCCACTATCCTCAATAACAGAAAACACAAGGAAAAATGTACCAACAATGGGAAGTATTATAGCCACGGCATACGTTATACCTAAGGTGATGATACCGTATTCACCCACTATCAAATCCTGTATCGGCCTATAGGGGACATTGCTCATAACAAACTTGGTTATTACAGGATTGATTTTCTCGCCAAAGATTGTCCCCTCAATCAGATTAACAAGCTTGCCTGCACCCAAGACCCCTACAAACCGATAAAGTCCCAAATACAGTATAGCGATCAAGATGGGTATTCCGGTTATTGGATTTATCATTACCCTGCTGAGTCTCTCTTTGAAACTGCCTGTTTTCAGAGGTACGGCTACTAAAGATGACGAGGTTATCTTCCTGACCTCATTTTGTAATCTAATTTTTATGATATAATTCAAAGGATAACCGTACTTGCGACTCGTTCTCTTCACAATCCCGTCGATCTGGTCATAATCCTTGCTTTCCTTTTGCTTCACCAAACGCTGCATATCCTCGTCTTCTTGCAAAAGCAATAGAGAAACAGACCGTTTTGAAATTGGATAGCTGTTTTTGAGGAAGGATTCAATTTCTTTTATCGAGGATTCTATACCCTTCCGATAACTGGTTTGGAATTTATCTAAAACAGGAACATATTGATCGATCTTTCTAATGAGTTGATCAATACCCTTACCGGCAGTCGCAATTATAGGAACGACGGGTATGCCAAGTTTGCCTTCCAGGTCATTAAAATCTATGCTTATCCCTAATCCTTCTGCTTCATCCATCATATTTATTACGAGTATAACCGGAAGACCTGCCTCAATTAACTGAAGTGTCAGGGGCAGCATTCGCTCCAGGTTCTTGGCATCAATCACATGGAGTATTATCTTCGGTCTTTCTTCCAGAAGCATCAATTTAGCAACACGTTCTTCCTCGGTAATGGGAATCAAAGAATACATGCCAGGCAAGTCGATTACCCCGAAATCTCTGCCATTTATCTTACACCTGCCTTTATCAACTGTTACCGTGGTTCCTGGATAGTTTGATACGGTGACGTATATTCCAGTCAGCCTATTGAACAAAAGGCTTTTACCCACATTCGGATTCCCGACTATTACTATCTTTTGCAAACCCTCTATATCTTCCCCTGCCGGCCCGTGGCGCTGAGGTGCTGTTTTCTTTTTTCCTGTGACTGAAGGGAATTTCACTGATGACCTCCAAATGTTTAATTTCTAGTGGAATGTCCCTTTAATACCTTTACTATAAATATTCCCTCCCCCTTGATGGGGGAGGGGCAGGGTGGGGGTGAAGAATCGCTATGTCGCCCCCTCCCCTTAATCCCCTCCCACCAAGGGAGGGGAGACATTTTTGGTAAAGTTATTTATGAGTCAAAGCACTAGTTTGGATTCACTCTATCTACAATTGAAACTTTGCAATCCTTTCCTTCCTTCTTCAGACACTCCCTACAGTATCCAAAGAGTTCCAGCTTATGCCCGGTCACTTCAAAACCATGACTCCTTGAGAATTTCTTCTCAATATCTAAAACCTCATCCTGCTTGAACTCAATGATCTTTCCGCAGCCAAGGCATCGAAAGTGGCAGTGATGCTCATGTCCTAACACGTGTTCATAGTGCATATGGCCATCTTCAAAGAAGACCTCCTTGATCAAACCGCTTTCGATGAGCAGAGGGATCGTTCTATATATAGATGCCTTTGATATACTACACTTCTTGTTTTTTAAACAAAGATAGAGGGTATCAACATCGAAGTGATCATGGGTCAAGAATATCTCTTCGATGATTACCTCTCTTTCAGGTGTATTCCGAAGCCCACTTTCCTTCACATATTTCCTGAAAACCTCTATTTCGTTCATAGATACCTTAACACAGGTACAATTATTATTGAGAATCTATTGCAATAATAATGCGCCATCCCTTCTTTGTCAAGGAAAAAGTATTTTCAAGGAATATTTTGAAAAAAGATATTGACAAATCAAATAACTTTTACTTATTATGATATTATAAAAAACCGACTGGTTGGTATAATTAATCAAAGGCATACATCTATTATGAAAAGAGAAAAGGGAAAGCTAACGAGAAAAAGTATCGTAAAAAAGTCGCTACGGCTTTTTTCGGAAAAGGGATACTACAATACATCTATGGCAGATATCGTTCAGGCAACAGGTTTGACAAAAGGTGGAATTTACGGCCAATTTAAGAGTAAGGAAGAAATTTGGCATGCAGTTTATGACGAAGCTGTCAACATCTGGAGAAGTAAGGCGTTTAGAGGAACCAGGGAGATCTCGAACCCAGTTGATCGAGTAGGGAAACTCACAGAGAACATCCTGAAGGACTTTCTTGGGGCAAAGGT
>PFIF01000181.1 GCA_002782605.1 Deltaproteobacteria bacterium CG_4_8_14_3_um_filter_43_13
TTAGGGCTATTTTGATGATAATGTACCCTTCGCTTTACCTCACGCATCACCTCCTTAAGACAGCCTTTCATGCCATCTTCGGTTGTCAATCCTGAAGAAGGCTATCAGCATTGTCTCCATCCCCGTCTCAAATTAGAACTAAACCCTCTATTTCATCATTCCTGGAAGCCATAATGCGATGGAAGGGATAGCAACTACAATTGCCACGGCAACAATATAGGCCAGGAAAAACGGAAATACCCCCGTAAATATCTGCTCCAGGGTGACATCCTCTCCAGCCGCAGCCTTTACTACATACACATTTGTCCCTACCGGGGGGGTAATTACACCGATCTCCACCAGCATAATGATAAGAATACCAATCCATACGCCGTCAAAACCCAGACCCGACAGTAAAGGGGTAAAAATAGGCAGGGTCAGGCAAAGGATAGCAACTACTTCCATAAATGTACCGAGTATCAGATATATTGATAAGATCATCACAAGAACAACCATACGGTGGACAGGCAAACCCATCATAAACTCACTAAAGGTGCCGATAACACCAGATACAGCCAGGAACCTTCCAAAGATCATCGCCCCTATTATTATCAGGAAGATCATGGAGGTGGTACTAACTGTACTTATTACTGATTGCATAAGCAGTTTTTGATTGTACCCCTTCCGAAGCAAGAAGATAACAAATGCAGCAAATGCCCCAACTGCCCCGCCTTCCGTGGGGGTACAGACACCAAGATAAATACCACCGAGGATACATACAACAACAATAATCAATGGACCAACCCATATAATCGATAATAACTTCTCCTTCAAGGTCACCCTCGATACCACAAGAGGGGCCAACTCGGGCTTAAACTTCAACCTTACAAACAAGGCAAGTATAAAGAGGGCCGCTGTCATAAGACCTGGAAGTATCCCTGCAATGAGCAGTTTGCCCAGGGATACCCCCTCCGCAAAAACAGTATAGACAACCATAATTCCACTGGGAGGGATTAAGGCAGCCAGGGTTCCTGATGCAGCAATGCAGCCCACAGGAGAGTCCATCATCGTAGCCCTGGCGACGCATTTCAGGAAGCGACAGGTGTGTAAACATAGCGGCGGTTGCCAGGCTTGATCCTGAAGCAAAGCCGAAGGCGGCACATGCAGCGGTAGTCGCAATGCCTAACCCTCCACGTACACGTCCCAACCATTTTTGGGCGGCGGTATAGGCATCTTCCCCTATACCGCCATGGAGGGAAAAATGGCCCAGAAGGAGAAACATGGGGAGGACTACAAATATCCATTCAAACGAGTAATGGAACGGTAGAGAGCTCAATGCCCCCAGGGCTGGTGAGATACCCATAACCGCCACCATGCCCAAAAAGCCAACCACCCCCATAGCAATCCCTATGTGAACCCCTGACGCCAGAAAGATAAAGAAAACAACCAATCCGATTATACCAATGACTCCTGATGAAATCATGATACCCTCCTAACAAAGTTCTTTACTTTTATACCAAGGCTTCCAAGAACATGAAGAGAAAAGAGAAGGCAACCAAAGAAAATGCCAAATTTTGGAATCCAGAGTGGTGTAGGAACCATACCCCAGCTTATCTCATTACAAGCCCAGGAGTGTAAAGCATAGAGCAGAGTCTGCCAGGTCATAAGGGAAAGCAGTAACAATGCAAGTACCTTTGCTAAGATATCGCACACGTTCTGCCATCCCTCTGAAAGTCGGGAATATAAGAGCATAATCCTCAAATGTCCCCCTTGTCTATCTATATAGGCAAGGGGCAAAAATATCACCAATACCAGAACCGTTTCACTTATTTCATCCGCTGAAGGTACTGGTGTGCCGAACAGATAACGCCCCGCTATACTGCATGTTATAAGAATCATACAGAAAAATACGAGGACTCCCACTGCTACAGTCAAGACCCTGTTCACATGAAGGTCAGCAAACTGTAATCCCTTTACTATTTTTTGCAGCATGACACCCTCCTACAAAACCTGGTCATTCAGCCTACCTAGAGACTGTGTGTACCTGTAAAGATTCGATAAAACCCTGCCTGCCTTCTCTACGGAAGGATAGACGTATATACCATAAAAACTCCTTCCTTCATCTTCCGCAAACCCTTCTATGTATAAGCCTATTGACCCTCTTACCGGATTGTCAGAAGCTCCAATTACAGAAATAGCTCTGGGATGGAAGAGTCTATCAAAATAGTCTATGACCTCTCTCTGATTGAACATGTTTTTCCTATCCTCGTTACTATGGCTCTCCCTAACCCTTTCGTCTCCCTCATGCCTTCCTCATCCTTTCGAACCTCTCCCTTATCATTTCCGAAGGCAATGACTCCCCCTGCTATTACCATCCTGTGATGGTTAAAAAAATTGAAAAATGACTGTATAGTATTAGTGCATCCCGCCCGTCTGGCCACTACCACTGCACCACCTACCTTTCCCCTTAGCTGATGACCGTGGTGTACAACATACGTTCTATCCACGATAGCCTTGGCTTGAGCCGACATCGACCAGAAGTAGACAGGGCTTCCAAGAACGATCCCATCTGCCTCCGATATAGCTCCGTAGACTGGGGTCATATCGTCATCGATCCTGCATGCACCTGTTTTGATGCATGCCCCACATGCGTCACATGGATTTATAACCTTACCTGCCACAGTTATGAGGCTGGTTTCTGCGCCCATCTCTTCAGACGCTTTAAGAACCTCATTCACCAGGATCTCTGTATTCCCACCTTTCCGGGGACTGCATACGATCCCTAATACCCTCATTTATTTTTCCTCCTATCTTCCTTCAATATTGCCTTTTGTCCATAAGGACCTTTCCATTATCAGGTATGGAGCCTTTTTCCACAAACTCCACATTCGTATCAATCCTTATAATAGGGTGAGTTCTCATAAGCAAACCTAAACATCCTAATAGCCGCCTCCGCTTGAAGCCTTCTACACTCTTCTCTGTCCATGGTTTCTTGTCTTTCTTGTTAAGTCAAAGCCATATTTAGATAACTGGAAGGGCATTACAAGCACTTAAACTCAAAGAGGCTACTATTCAAAAGCCTTAACCTCTGTATGATAATACAATTTAGGATACAATATTTAATATAACTATTTAGTTAACATAATACAATTTGTCAAGATATTTATTCTGTCCCTGGAACTCCGATATAAGGATCAAAAATAGTTATGGCGTCACAAATAGATTCGCCGGAGTTATGTGAATGAATTAGGGAGG
>PFIF01000017.1 GCA_002782605.1 Deltaproteobacteria bacterium CG_4_8_14_3_um_filter_43_13
GAAGGAAATCAGATCCGCCATTTCAAGGAAAAATCCACCCTTCATGAAGGCTGGATCAATGGGGGCTTCTTTGTTATTAACTCAGAAGCGCTCAACTACATCAAAGAAGATGTCATGTGGGAACACGCCCCGATGGAAAAACTGGCCGAAGAGGGCGAACTTTACGCCTACAAGCACGAGGGCTTCTGGCAGTGCATGGATACGGCCCGGGATCTCAAGTATTTAGAGGATGTTTGGCAAACGGGCAAAGCCCCTTGGAAAACGTGGTGAGGGGTTAGTAAGGAATTGCGGATGGATGTTCGGTTCGCAAGACATGCAAGGCGACGAATAAGCCTCGAAAAAATGTGAGCTTCCCATAAAAATCGTTTACATCAAGAAAGAAATAGGTATAATAATCATCACAGTTTAACTGTATTGGAGGCCAACAATGGAAATACAATTTATCACGGATGCACAGGGTAAGAAAACGGCGGCAATTGTCCCTTTCGATGAGTGGGAACGGACAGAGACAGCGAAGGAAATTCTTGAGCATGTATATCTGGATGGAATCATAAAAGAACGTAGAGACAGCAAACCAACGGTAAATCTTGACGATTTACTAACGGCGGAGGGCTTGACTCGTGCCGACCTGGAAAGTTGAACTGATACCGGAGGCTCAGAACGATTTTAGCAGTCTGGATGGCAGTGTAAGAAAACGCGTCTTGAAACAGCTTGTAAAGCTGGAACAAAATCCAAATTGCGGTGATCCTCTGGGTAACAAAGCCGGCATAAATCTAGAGGGTTATTTCAAACTGTACGCCGACAAGAAGCGAATCAGGATTATTTATGAAGAAGTTGTGGATATCATAAAGGTTATTGCTATCGATAAACGAGAAGACATGGAAGTTTATCGCATAGCACTGAAAAGAATCCTATCAATGAAACAGGATTAGTATGTAAATCCAACAAACCCCATGAGCTCAATGAACCAGATAAACGAGATAAATGAAGGCAAACTGGGTGAAGGAAGAAATAAATAGAACCGTCCCATTTTTATTCCATTTTTATTTTTTCAAACAGGATTAAAGAAAACATCTATTATTAAAACTGAGAAAATTGCAGTTATTCATAACTCAATTGTTAAAAAGAAACTTGGTAAATTACCAGACGATTTTTTTGTTATCGTTAAGAAAAAGTTACGGAAAACGCTGAATCTTTGAGGTTGCCGAAAATAGCTTACCAGCTTATTCGCTTGTGTGAAGAATGAAGACCAGACCCCATATCATTCCTCCAAAATATGGGAAGTGTCCCTGGTTTCCCTGGTTTCCGTTGCGCAGAAGATGAAGGAGTATTATCAATTAGCTGAAGATTGCGCCATTTTGGACATCGGTTGCGCAAAAGGCTTTCTCCTTCACGATTTCAAGGAACTTATGCCAAATTGCACCATTGCGGGAATCGATGTCAGTGAGTACGCTATTGAAAACGCAATGCCTTCCGTTAAATCATATTTGAAAGTCGCCAATGCAGAAAGACTGCCTTATCCCGATAAAAGTTTTGATCTCGTTATCTCGATAAATTCCATCCATAATTTAAGCCTGGAGCCTTTAAAGGCAGCCCTGAAGGAAGTGGAGCGGGTCAGCCGGGGGCATAGTTATATCACCGTTGACGCTTGGCGAAATGAAATGGAACGGGAAAATCTCTATAAGTGGGTTCTCACTGCCGAAACCATGATGCATGTGGATGACTGGAAGAAATTATTCAAGGAAGTGGGATATACAGGCGACTACTGGTGGTTCATTGCAGACTAAAGCGGGCAAAGGGCTAATGGCGAATGACGAAGGATATAAAAGGGGGTGTTAAAATGAACACTAAAGCAAGGAAAGAAGAGTACGTAGGCGAGGTTCTCAGCGACGGACACCTTTCTCTTCCTGAGAGTATTCGACAAAAGCTTAGTCTAAAGCCTTCATCAGTAGTGAAAGTTGTAATAAGCCTAACGGGTGCTGAAACAAAAAGCAAGACTGAAGCCTGGAAGCTATTCCGTTCTATGGGGCGCACCGCTGCACAGGGGAAATTGAAGAATTCAGCAGAAGAACATGATCGCTATCTTTATGCGAAAGTCTCGAAATGAAAATATTTATTGACACGAGTGCTTGGGATGCCATTGAAGATAGTAATGACCGCAACCATGAACTTGCCTTGATCTTCAAAGATGACCTTCAAGATAATTGCTTTTTAATAACAACTGATTACGTTCTGGATGAAACATACACCCTGCTTCTCATGAATATCGGTTACGAACTTACTATTGTATTTCAGCAGAATATCAGAAATTTAATAAAAGCAGGAATTTTAAAGGTTATTCATGTTTCCTCTACTATCTATGACGAGGCATGGGATGTTTTCCAGCGGTATAATATTGATAAAGAATGGTCATTTACCGACTGTGTTTCTTACGCTGTAATGAAACAATTGGATATTGAAACAGTATTTGCTTTTGATCATCATTTCGAGCAAATGGGGTTCAATAGAAAACCGTAAAAACATGATGTGTGTGGTATCAATGCATAAAACCCCAGAGATGCAATCAGCCCATGCCATTCTTTTGCTTGATGGCCAATACATCCTGCAATTGAGGGATAACAAGCCTGACATCGCCGCGCCTGGCCAATGGACGCTTTTTGGTGGAATGATCGCTGAGGATGAAACGCTGTTGAAGAGCATACAGAGGGAAATATTTGAAGAACTTTCCATCCAGCCAAAGGAATTTCAATATCTGTGGTTTATTGATTATATCGCTGAATTTGAGCAAGAATGTATCCGTAGTTGGTTCTTTTCTGCGGATGTCAAGGATGTCTGGCCTCAACATAAGCTGATGGAGGGGCAGGATGCGGGCATATTCACTTATGAGCAAACAAAGGTCCTGAAAATGCCGTGGGTGATGCGGGAAACGATTGAAAGGTTTCATAAATCGGGTATAAGGGGCTATAGGCGTGAGGCAATAGGCGATAATAAAGATGGGAAAGACAGGGTTTAAAGAGTTGGTCGTATGGCAAAAATCTAAAGAAATTGCAGTAAAGATATTTATAAGATATCTTCAACAGGAGATTTAAACCGTGATTGTAACTACTCAGGTGCATAGACTGAAGACTGAAGGCTGTTAGGAAAAAAGGGAATACGGCTCATTTTGAAGTCGTGTTTGGTGTGGGAATACTCTCTCTCCACCAAAGCGCTTCAATCGTGCTTTTCTGATTCCTTCAGCCTTCAGTCTAAACAGCTTCAGCCTGACTACGTGAGTAGTCACGATTTTTCTATATTGCTAAGGGTTCGCTTGCTGAATTGAGAACCCAAATTCAAATTGCTTTTGAAATAGGATACATAGAAGAACAAATATATGAAAGCATTGAGACAGATTGTGAGGAACTGGGTAAAATGATTGGCAAACTTATTAAAGTCAGGCAAGAGGATATAGGTCATCGGCGATAGGGAAAGAGCTAATCGACTACAGCCTATTGCCTATCGCCAATTGCCTATCGCCTTATGGAATATTATGAAAAGCGACAGAACTGATTGATATTTGGGGGTAGAAGATGAATATATATGAATTGATCGAATCAAGGCCTGATGTCATGAGGGGTAAACCGGTCATTAGAGGAACAAGAATTCCAGTTGAACTCATTGTTCGGAAAATGGGCGAAGGCGCTTCTATTGAGGA
>PFIF01000139.1 GCA_002782605.1 Deltaproteobacteria bacterium CG_4_8_14_3_um_filter_43_13
ATCTTTAAAAATTGTCTTGACAAATGGGTCCACCTTAAACCCCGTTAGAGAACTTCGTTCTCTAACGGGGTAAATTAACAGTTGTCTTATAATTACAATGCGTTAATTTACTATGTCGGGTGTAACTGACAGGGCGGAGCTGGGCAACGCAAAAGGAAGCGAGACCTTTGAAAAACACTCCCTTTCGCCCGATTTCTTCGTCAGGCTCAAATTTTAATCCTCAAAATACTCAAGGTATTCCTGTGGTTAAAATTTTCGTTTTCCTTGAACTTGAACGAAATTGAGCATTTTTCAAAGGTCTCGAAGCATAACAGTTGCAAAAGGGGGCGTTTTGCAAGGGTCTCAATCTATGAGCAAAGAATTATATAATCAATTAGTAATCCCAAAATCTTATCTGTGGTGGTGGGTCCACGATATGGAGAATCTATCGGTTGCAAGTGTGGTTGAAGGAGTACTTAGCAATGGAGATATGGATGATGTTCAAAAACTGTTTCAACTTGTTGGAAGAGAACAGGTACAGGATATCTTTTTTGAGCAGACTTCCAGACCACGACATAATTACAGGCCGCAGACTGTAAACTTTTTCAAAAAAGTTTTTAAAAACGATGTATGAAAACATATTAACACCAGAGCAAATGGTTTTAGCAGAAAAACTGCTGCCCGTATGTTCAGATTTTTATTTGGCCGGTGGTACGGCACTTGCTCTTCAGATGGAGCATCGTCGTTCTATAGATTTCGATCTTGCATCTTTTGATCAGATTAATCCTTTCAACTTGGAACGCAGACTTATTGCCAAAAAATTTAAAATCCAGGCTGTATTAAATTCAACAAGTGATGAATTCTCTATACTCATCGACGGAATCAAGGTTACTTTTTTTTCTTTTCCTTTTCCTGTTCAACACAAGATAAAATGGGAACGGGGTCGAATAACACTGCCTACGCTCATTGAATTAGGGGCTATGAAAGCCTATGCTTTAGGCCGGCGCAGTAAATGGAAGGATTATGTGGACCTTTATTTTTTGATAAAGTTCAAATTGAGTGTGGATGATCTTATTGAAAAATCAAATGAAATATTTTCAACACACTTTAATTCAAAACTATTCAGAGAACAATTGTGCTATTTTGACGATATAGATTATTCTGAAACCATAGAATATATAGACCATGCTCCTGATGATAGAGGAATAAAAGAATTTTTGGAGGCTATAGCAGTTAAGGTTTAAAAGCGTGGTGCGTAGAGCGTAGAGCGAAGAGCAGAGAGCGAAGGAGGTGCTCCCTGCTCCACCCCTTTCAAAAATGGTAGTTCCTGCATGAATAAACATATGACTAACTCTACAATACCAATAACGATTATTGAACCTAAGAAGGGATGGATTCCAGTTGATCTCAAGGAAATTTGGAATTATCGCGAGCTCCTGTATTTTTTGACCAAGCGAGAAATCCAGGTCAGGTATAAACAGACGGTCTTGGGCGGTTTGTGGGCCATTATCCAGCCTGTTTTTACGATGATCGTATTCACTCTTTTTTTTGGCAGACTGGCCAGGATACCTTCTGATGGTATCCCTTATCCTATTTTTGTGTACGCCGGCCTTTTGCCCTGGACCTATTTTGCCAACGCTTTGTCTTCCTCCGGGAACAGCCTGGTGGGAAGCGCCAACCTTATCAGCAAAGTATATTTTCCAAGAATAATTATTCCCGGATCTACATCATTGGCGGGTCTGCTCGACTTTTTCGTGGCCATGATAGTTTTGTTTGCCATGATGATCTACTACCAATTTGTTCCAGGTATCGGCATTCTGCTGTTTCCCTTTCTGATCGGATTAACTTTTCTGTGTGCGGTCGGGGTCGGTTTATGGCTTTCGGCTTTAAATGTCCAGTACCGTGATATAAGGTATGCAATTCCCTTTATAATTCAATTGTGGATGTTTGTTTCGCCCGTGATTTATCCTGTCAGTATGGTTCCCCAGAAATATCAATGGGCTTTGGCGCTGAACCCTATGGGTGGCGTGATCAATGCCTATCGGGCATCCCTTTTGGGGCATTTGCCTGTTGACTGGTTTCTGCTCGGCATTTCAACAGTTATCATCCTTATCATTTTCACCAGCGGCATGTACTACTTCAGACGAATGGAAAAAACCTTTGCGGATGTGGTATAGAAGCTGAGAGCTTGGAGCGCAGAGCATAGAGCATAGAGCAAAGAGCGAAGAGCGAAGAGCGGAGAGGGTAAAATATAGAATCAAGTGTGAGAGGGATGGGGAATTATTCATTTCGATTTGAAAATTTGGAGATATGGAAAAGAGCTATTGATATTGGGAGAAGATTGTTCACTATTGCTAACGAACTCGAAGAGAAGCGTCTGTATCGATTTGCCGAACAGTTGAGAGGAGCCGGATTGTCGATGTCGAATAACATCGCAGAGGGCTCCGGCTCTCACTCTAAAAAGGAGTTTATCCAATTTCTGAATATCGCCCGAAGATCAACTTTTGAGAATGCAAATATGATTATGCTTTTCAAAATGGAGGGTTTAATATCCGATGAAATAAAAAACCAATTTTTATCTGACCTTGACGAATTATGTAGAATGATATCCGGATTTATAAAATCTTTAAAGTGAAAGGATAGGGCTGTGAACACTTAGCTCTCTGCTCTTAGCTCTATGCTATTAAATGTCTGAAACCGTCATCAAAGTCCAAAACCTCTCCAAACAATACCGTATCGGTAGCAAAGAAGGATACAAAACCTTCCGCGAAACCCTCGTTGATGCCGCTAAAGCCCCTTTCCTGCGTGCGCAGGAAGCATGGTGCATAGCGCGCAGAGCATGGAGTAAAAGCATTAACTCTAAGCTCCCTGCTCTAAGCTCTGAGCTATTCGCTCCCAGCTCCGTGCCCTCCGAAGGAGCCTCCCTGCCCCCTGCTCTAAGCTCTGAGCTATTCGCTCCCAGCTCCTCGCTATCATCGCAACGCGATGATCACATTTGGGCCCTCAAAGATGTCTCCTTTGAAGTAAAACAAGGTGAGGTTGTAGGAATCATCGGCCGAAACGGAGCCGGCAAAAGCACATTATTAAAGGTTCTATCAAAAATCACCGAACCTACTGAAGGAAGAGTGGAATTAAGAGGCCGGGTCGGTTCTTTACTG
>PFIF01000004.1 GCA_002782605.1 Deltaproteobacteria bacterium CG_4_8_14_3_um_filter_43_13
CCAAAGTACCCAACCACAGGCTTTGGGTATATAGAGAAAGGGGAATTATTGGGGGAATCAGATTCTAAGGAATTCTTCAAGGTGAAAAGGTTCACAGAAAAACCTGATCTCAGCACTGCTATAGAATTCTTAGCTGATGGCAACTTCCTCTGGAATAGCGGGATATTTGTCTGGAAGGTATCAGCAATTCTGGAGCAGATAAAGACACATCTTCCATTTCTGTACAAGGGTTTAATGAAGATAAGAGAGGCTATAGGAACAGGACAGGAAAAAGAAACAATCTCAGAGGTGTATTCAAATATCGAAGGCATCTCTATAGACTATGGTGTCATGGAAAAATCGGATATTACCGCAGTGATCCCTTCTGATTTTGGGTGGAATGATGTGGGGAGTTGGGCATCACTGGATGAAGTGTTACCAAAAGATCAAGATGGAAATCTCTTAATAGGAAAATGCATTAGTCTGGATACCAGGGATACGGTAGTGTATGGTAAAGACAAACTCATAGCAACCCTGGGGTTAGATGGGATAGTTGTTGTGGATACAGAGGACGCCATACTCATATCCAGGAAGGACAAATGTCAGGACGTTAAGAAGATAGTGGAAACGCTCGAAAAAGAAGGAATGGATGAATATCTTTAGGAGTACAATATGAAGATCTGCATCATAGGAACGGGTTACGTTGGGCTGGTGGCAGGGGTATGTTTTGCGGAAAATGGAAACGATGTAATCTGTGTAGATAAAGACAGTAAAAAGATCGAGGGGCTGAAGAGAGGTAAGGTACCAATTTATGAACCTGGTTTAGAGGAACTCTTGAAACGAAACACAAAAAAAGAAAGACTCCAGTTTACAACCAATCTTAAGAAGGCAGTAAAAGAATCTTTCATAATCTTCATTGCGGTGGGTACGCCCCAGGACGATGATGGATCTGCCGATCTTAACCACGTGCTTGAGGTAGCGGCATTGATTGGTAAAGCCATGAACGGATATAAGATCATTGCTACCAAAAGCACTGTGCCTGTTGGGACAACAAACAGGGTTAGGGATGCTATTGGAAAAGAAACAGAACACCCCTTCAATGTCGCATCAAATCCTGAGTTTCTGAAAGAGGGGGCAGCCGTCAATGACTTTATGAAGCCTGACAGGATAATAATTGGTACAGATAACCAGGAAGCAGCCGATATAATGAAAGAACTGTATTCTCCCTTCGTCAGGACAGGTAATCCCATACTAATAATGGATATCGAGAGCGCAGAGATGACAAAATATGCTGCCAATGCCATGCTGGCCACCAGAGTATCATTTATGAATGAACTGGCAAACCTCTGTGAGAAGGTGGGGGCAGATATTAGCGATGTCAGAAAGGGTATGGGGACAGACCCCAGGATTGGATACTCATTCCTATTCCCCGGTGTTGGATACGGTGGTTCTTGCTTTCCAAAGGATGTCAAGGCAATAATCAGAACCGCGGAGGAGAACAATTATGACTTAAATATACTTAAGGCTGTTGACTTAGCAAATACCAACCAAAGAGAGATACTGGTAAAGAAAATAATGGAGCACTTTGGTGGAAACCTGAAAGGCAGGGTAATCGGTATCTGGGGGCTTTCCTTTAAACCCAATACTGATGACATCAGGGAGGCTCCGTCAATCACAATCATAAAAAGACTACTGGAAGTAGGGGCACGGATAAAGGCTTACGACCCTGCTGCTATGGATGAAGTGAAAAAAGAATTCTATGACAGGATAAAATACAGCAAAAAGAGTTATGATGCCTTAGAGGGAGCTGATGCCCTGGTTTTAATAACTGAATGGAACGAATTTCGAGAGCCCGACTTTGAAAGAATCCTGAAACTGATGAATACCCCCGTAGTCTTTGACGGACGGAATATATTCAACCCCCGGAAATTACAGGGGATGGGCTTTACCTATTATGGTGTTGGTCGTATAACTACTCAGGCACAAAGTGGCAAAGGCACATAGGCACAAAGAACAGGCTAATAGCCTGTAGCCTATAGGCTAATAGGCTAGAAAAATTTGTGCCTTTGGTGCTCTGTGCCTTTGTGCCTACCTCCTAAGAAACTGAGTAGTTACGAAGGAATAACACAAAGAGGATGGCAAAGAAGAAATTTATTAAGAAGGTCAGAAAGAGTCCGCCTATGGCGGACCAGGAATCCCTTGATTCCTTGAGAGACTCTGACAAGGAATTTTCTTCTGCTATAAGGGACCGAATCCTGGAGTTAAGTGATGACGCAAAGGCAGTATTCATTCACCGGTTGATCAAGGATGCAGGGGGGAAATCTCTGTCTTTATTGACCAAACTTATTGGGAAAAACGAAGAGCTGGATTTGATAATTGCCGAATCTCTGGTTTACCTTACCACACAAGGGTCTGCAGATATGCTCTTTCAAATGGTCACAGAAGCTCAAAGCAAACCCCTTAAAAAGGCAATAAAGAGATCCCTCTATCGTCTGAAAGAGAAAGGTATTGTGGTGGAAGATAGAGGATCCGAGGACTCACGGCTATCTATTCTTCGTCCACCTACCAGGATATTTGAAGGGTATCTGTCTTCTATAGACTATTTGGGAGACAGATTAGTCTGGCTAACCCAACCCATAGTGACAAAAGGCATTTATTTATTTATAAACTGGGGAAGGGAGAAGATGCCAGGATTTGCCTTGCAGCAGCCTTAGCCTTAAGGAGCGAAGGAATACCTCCTTCACGCCATCCCTTCCTCTTAGAGTTGGCAAAGAGAAGCATATCCTCTACCATCTGGGAAGAGGAGCAAAAGGCGAGAGAAAATCCATCCTTTATTGTCAAACCGTAACAAACTCCCAAAACCCCTTATGAATACCAGCCACCCTATCTAATACCAAATCAATAGACAGAGAACTTACATCCTCAAAATTCATTTCCTCTTCTGCAAGAATGGACTCCCCCCTCAATTCCTTAAGAACAGCCTTAACAGATTCCTTTAAACCTTCCAGATCATACCCACCTTCCAGGGCAAATACAACCCTGCCCTGACAACTCTGGTCAGCAATATCCAAAAGGAGCCTTGTAAGCCTTGCGAACCCCTTTGGGGTTACATTCATGCTGCCCAAAGGGTCCCTGAAATAGGTATCAAATCCAGCGGAAACCAGGACTAACCGGGGTTTAAATTGAAGGGAAACAGGCTTCAAAATCCTTTCAAAAATCTGAATGTAATCACTATCTCCCTGCCCTCCAGATAGAGGAACATTGACAGTAAACCCCCTGCCCTCTCCTCTTCC
>PFIF01000195.1 GCA_002782605.1 Deltaproteobacteria bacterium CG_4_8_14_3_um_filter_43_13
GAATACTTAGAGTACCTCCGGCAGCTACTGTGCCGGTAGTTAGTCTGTGACTATAGCCTCGCCGTAAAAGTTCAGGTATGGTTACTAAACCCATAGCCGCAGCCCCGCCACTGCTGGTGCCACAGGCAGCCCCAAATACGCCGGAGGCAAACGTAGTGCTTATCCCCAAACTGCCGGGCAGCCTGTTGAGCCATTTTTGAGCCGCGCTAAAGATGTCATTGGCAGCCCCACTTACAGCAATCAGCTCTGCCATAAGAACAAACAAAGGTAAGCAGATAAATGCAGAATTTGTCGCGTATTCCACCATAAGTATATTCATTTGACCTAATCCTTGTGGTCCGATGAAAATGAGAATTCCGACAAGGCTGGCAAGTCCAAGACTAAAAGCTACTGGAAGACCAATGGCAAGCAGAACAAACAGACCCAGAAAAAGGGTTAGTGCTGAAATATGCCATTCCACAATATACCTCCTATCTTTTCACAATGAGGAAAAACTGAACAGTACCCTGTAGTAGCAGAAGAAAACTCCCTATAGGCATAATTACATAAATAGGGAAAAGCGGGATTGGCAGCAAGGTCATTGATCTCACTCCAAACTTAAAGTTAAACCAGGCTAACTCAGTGCTTTTCCACACCAATGCAGCGAAGAAGATTATCCCTAAAAGGGAGCTTATGATATTAACAATCCGCCGTTTGCCAGGGGAAAGTCGCCCAACCAAGAAATCTACTTTTATGTGTCCTCCCACTTCTAAGGTATAAGCAGCAGCCAGAAAGGTAGCGATGAGCATCAAATACTGGCTTATCTCGAGTGTCCATATAGTTGGGGCATTGAAAACGTACCTTACTATCGCCTCATAAACGGTGATGAGCATAATAGTGATGAAGAAAAGACTAGCAATAATAGACGTCACCTTATTGAGGTGGCTCAGCGCGCCCTGAGCTTTAGTGGCCCAATAAGTCATATCCGAACCCTCCCGTGATAAAATATGCATAGAGTCTTATCCTTAGCAAATTATCAACCCATGTTGGCCGAGCTGAGCCTTCGGCCCAGCTCGGCATTAGCCACCGCCCTTATTTGATTCCGCCGCCGTGCTTTATCAATATATCGACTATCTCCTTGGCCTCAGGGCTGGACTTGGCGTATTCCTCCCACAGCGGTTTTGCTCCTGCCTTCCACAGTTCTAACTCTGATGGGGTGGGAACGTATACCTTTATCCCTAATTTAGGCCATTCGGTTTGGGCGGCTTCAGTATATTTTAGGAACTCTCCAGATAGCCAGACAAGATATTCCGGGATAAGACCAGTAATAGCTTTCTGATCAGCTTTAGAGATTCGATTCCACTTATCTTTATTTACTGCTACGAGAACACCATTCATCCCCATAGCTAAGTCAGTAACATAAGGAGCAATTTCATTTAGTCTAAGACCTTTTACCGAGGCTTTGCTAATTATGGTGGCATCAGCAATACCTCGCTGTAAGACTGAATAAAGCTCAGAGGCAGGACCACTGACTACGGCAGCCCCCCAGTTGACTGCTAACTTATCACTTAACCCTCCGGGAGTCCTTACCTTCATGCCCTTCAGATGAGCGGGGGTGCGAATTTCTTTTCGGGCAACCAGGCAATAAACACCACCAGTAATAACAAAACCATAGAGTACGTGAACGTTATAGCCCCGCAGGGCTTTCTCAAGGATGGGCTGAGTCTCCAGAGTCGCTTTAGCTGCACCTTCCTTTGTTAGGGGTGAAGACCAGGGTAAGGCTGTATAGTTGAACAGAGGCACCATGCCCGTAAAATAGGTCATCACTCCAAAAGTCATGTCAATGCTACCACCATGGGCAGCAGCGAGCTCCTCCTTTGCCGGACACAATGATGACGAGGGATAAACCTCAATCTTGACTCGTCCCCCAGTAGCTGTAGCCACACGCCTGGCAAATTCCGTTGGCAAACGGATGTAAGGGTGACTAGCTGGGGCATAGACAGACTGTTTCAAGACTATAGTTTCCGCAACAGTGGGTGGCGCTGCTTTTGCAAAACCCACAGTAACTACACTCACTACCAGCACCACCATTAGTGACGATAATATCAATCTATTTTTCATTGGTTTACCTCCCTAAGATATTTAAGTTTTATTTAAAACTACCCGTCTTCTTCATCTGCATTATACCTCCATATAGCACCACCCCCTCTACTAAATTCCGAATACGCCCTCATTGAGAAGTTCAACAAACTCCTCATCGGACATATTTACTCCAAGGCACCGCTTTGTATAAGCTCAACAAATTCTTCATCAGACATACCAAGGATCTGCCGGCATATGTATTCGTTGTGTTCCCCGAGGCAGGGGGCGCTCATCCTCACCTCACAAGAAGTCTTTGAGAATCGAAAAGGTGGATTATCAAAAGGCACTGCCCCAATCTCGGTGTGTTTGAGTAATTTGAAGTGCCCCTGGTGCTGGAATTGGGGATCACGGTGGAGGTCTTCAGCGGTAGCTACAATTCCAGATGATACTCCAGCCTGCTGCATCAGAGACATTACATCTTCCGCAGTATGCTCCATTGTCCAGCTCTGAACCAGCTTGTCCAGCTCATCCTCATTTCTCTTCCTTTCTAACAAAGAAGAAAACCTGCTTTGTTTCGTCCACGGTGGAATGCCAATAACCCGGCAAAAAGCGCCCCACTCTTCATCACCATATACGGCAATAGTGCACCATCGGTCATCCCCCTTGCAGCGGTAAGCTCCATGGGGGGCGGCAAATTCCTCCCGGTTGCCCACCCGCTCAGCTAGCCTTTTGTTGGCTGCGTGGTCCATGATCAAGGGGGCAAGGAAATGAGCGCCTGTCTCTAGTTGGGAATGATCTATGTACTGCCCTTTTCCAGTCCTCCGTCGGTAGATTAACGCAGCAACTACCGCGGCGATGAGCCATTGAGGAGCAACCAGGTCTGTATAGGAGCCAAAGGGACCAACTGGACCACTATCCGGGTATCCGGTTACTTCGTGGAAACCTGCTATAGCCGCTCCCTGAACCCCATAGCCCTTGAACTGAGCGAGAGGGCCCTTTTGCCCCATCTGGCAAGTGCTCAGCATGATGATATCAGGCTTTATCTCCTTCACTCCTTCATAATCCAGGCCATGTTTGGCAACTACGCCGGGGACATTGCTCTCAATGAACACGTCAGCCCACTTAATGAGCCGGTGCATCACCTCAATACCCCGCGGACGGGTAAGGTCAAGAGCCATCCCGTACTTGTCG